>CAZPEJ010000550.1:0-3881 GCA_964585465.1 uncultured Ardenticatenaceae bacterium | reverse complement strand
CTACCTCGCGCCCCCCGCTTGCCACCCAGCCACCCACCCCACAAATCCTTTCATTCACCATCACCCCCACCCAGGTGAACCCAGGGGACTCCGTTGTCTTAAACTGGCAAGCTGTTGGCGCAGATGCTACTTTATGCCTCATTTTTTCATCGGGTTATGTCTACTCCTGCACGGAAGTTCCCTTGCAGGACAACCTGGTGTATACCCTCGACCCCAGCCTGCGTGAATCCTTCAGTTTTGAGATACGGGTTTCTGCCAGAGGTCAGGAAGTCGTTTTTTCCAACTATGTCAGCGTCACCTGCCCGGCCTCCTGGTGGTTTTTTGCCAATCCACCAGTCATTTGTCCCGTTGCATCGTCAACCACCACCAACGCAGCTTTTGAAACATTTGAACGGGGGTTCATGGTATGGTTTGAAGATTCCGACACCATTTATGTCTTTTTCGATAGCCCAAATCGGCCGTATCTCATCTTTTACGACGACATGCAGCACCTTGTAACCCCTGCCCCCAACAACGACGACCCCCCACCAGGGCTGTATAAACCTACCAGCGGGTTCGGGCACATCTGGCGCGGCGAAGTACCTGGCAGCGAAAATGTCCGTGAATGGTTAGGCTGGGCATTAGAACCAGAATACAACTTTACAGCTACCTATCAACAAGATGCCGCCTCCAGCTACCCCGTTCGTTATTTTTCCGTGCCGGACGAGCAAATCATTGCCCTGAATATGTGGAGCAACACCTGGTACAACTGGCCGTAACGGCCGTTTACCAAACGGTGAGTTCCCGTCTACCATGCGTCAAGCAGGCAGAAAGGAGAAGAGGCATCCTGTAATAGAAGAAGGTAAGGTAGTGGGTAAAAGAAAGTGTGAAAAAGCCGTAAAAGCCGCCCCGCACCCTGTTATAAATCCCACACACCCCAACGACATTCTTACAAATCGTTCAAAAACGGGGCAAGTTACAAGATTAGAAATTAGAAACAATCAATCTCTAATCTCCCAGATTCACAAAGGACAACCCCCGAAACTGTATTAGTAAATCAAAGTATTGGTATTTGGAGGCAAATCATGTCTAAGAAAATCGCAACTTTACTCACCTTTGTGTTTGTCCTATTGATGGCAAACACAACCCTGGCCCAAACAGAAGGCCCAGAACACACCGACCCCGTATGGCAGGTGTCTTATTGGAACAACAAAACATTGTCCGGCAATCCGATTGTGCAGACAACCGAAGTAGACATCAATTGGGATTGGGGACAGGCTGGCCCTCCGGGTGTTCCAGCCGACAACTTTTCGGCACGATGGACAAAGTACATTGATATCACGGCCGGTTCCTATCGTTTCACTGCAACGGCCGATGATGGGATTCGCGTTTACGTGGACAATGTGTTGCTCATCAATCAGTGGAGCGACCATCCAGCCCTAACCTATACCGCCGACATTAGCCTGACGGGTGGGCATCACTCCATCACCGTAGAATACTATGAAAACATGGGGTATGCCGTTGCCAAACTCACCTGGGGCGCAACCCCCACCACCTTCCAAAACTGGCAGGCAGAGTACTTTAACAACAAAACCTTAAGCGGTTCACCCAGCTTTGTGCGTGACGATGCCGAAATCAACTTCAACTGGGGCACAGGTGGCCCTGGCAATGGTCTGGGAAGCGACAACTTTTCCATCCGTTGGACACGCTCCCTCACCTTCCCGGCTGGCAACTACACCTTCACCACCACCGGCGACGACGGCGTGCGACTGTGGGTGAATGGTCATCTGCTGGTTGACAAATGGTTCGACCAACCAGCCACCAACTACTCTGGCACCATCTATCTAAGTGGCACCGTCCCGTTAAAGATGGAGTATTACGAAAACGCTGGTAACGCGGTTGCCAAACTGGTGTGGGCGATGGGTGGGGGCACCCCACCACCTCCTCCACCATCGGGTGGGACAGTGATTGTCAACGAGACAGATGCCGGATTTACTAAGGGTGGCTCCGCCACTGGTTGGCACACCGCCAACGTTGGTTACGGCAACAACATGTTGTGGACAAAGAACAACGACTATACCCGGCCGAACTATAACTGGGCACGTTGGTACCCCAGCCTGACGGCCAGACAATATGAAGTTTTTGTCTACATCCCATCAAACTACGCCACCACCGGCAACGCTCGGTACTGGATTTCCCACCGCGACGGGTTTACCCTAAAAACGGTGAACCAGATGGACTACAGCAATCAATGGGTGTCTTTAGGTACCTATTGGTTCCAGGGCAACAGCAACGACTATCTCTCCCTGGCCGATGTCACCTTTGAACCCTACCTGAGTCGGTATGTCGGGTTTGACGCAGCCAAGTGGGAACCCCGTTAATCCTGTTAAGTTTAGTCGCAGAGGGCACAGAGAGGGCAAAAACACCTTCTCTGTGCCCTCTACATTTTGTAACGGTTCAGCCTCTCTAGGATTCAACTGCAAAACATACAAAGAACACAAAGGTTTTTGCTTTTCTTTGCACCCTTTGCGTGAGTCATTACAAGATTTGTAGGGTTTTACTCATACCGCCTTTAATCCCCAGCAGTTTGGTATAAATGACTGAGGGGCATTTGCTCCCA
Organism: uncultured Ardenticatenaceae bacterium; assembly: GCA_964585465.1. Classification (GTDB taxonomy): domain Bacteria; phylum Chloroflexota; class Anaerolineae; order Promineifilales; family Promineifilaceae; genus CAZPEJ01. Next base: position 1,282 of record CAZPEJ010000550.1, on the reverse strand, counting down.
AGTTCTACCTTCTAAATAGCGGCCGGAGGTTTTTTTGCGTACTCCTCCCCATTGTTTGAAGAAAAAGGGAACCCTGGCGGCTAAACATTGTTCCCGAATATCAATAACCCACTCTTTTTTGATGGGTCTGGCTCCTGGCCCAGACTCTCCCCCTACGATCACCCAATCAACTTCATTCAAGTTTAGGTGAGGAAGGGGGCCTAAGAGTGGCTCAAGGGATAAGAACTTAATTTGAGCGTGGGTTTGCCTGAGATCATCTATGCGGAAGGTGTAACTTTCGTTTTCCACACTTACTCCCATCCACACATTTTGCGGCCAGGTTATTTGTGAATCCAATTCTACTAATCTTTCGGAGCGTTTTGTTAATATCTGGAAACAGTGCCACGAGGCTTTTGTCATGACTTCAAATACTTGCTGAATAAACCCAAAAGGGATGTCTTTATGAAATAAATCGCTCATGGAGTTGACAAAAATAAGCAGGGGTTTTTTCCATTCTAACGGCCGTTCCAGCATTTGTGGGTGTAACGTAATTTCAAACCCATTGACATAATTAGCCTGCCCCATTGCTTGTAATCGTTTTGCCATCCGTTCAGCATAACAATGTTTACACCCTGGGCTAACTTTGTTGCAACCAGTCACGGGATTCCAGGTTGCATTTGTCCATTCGATTGTGGATTGTGCCATTTTGACCTTACTTTCCCAAAATATCTTTGGCAATTTTTACGGCCGTTTTTGCTCCTTTAGGATTTCCTGCCGCAAAACACAAAAGATAAAGAGGGACATGCCGAGAATTGTAAAGCGGTAGCGGGTTCTCAGCGACACCAGCAAAAATAGTTTTTAGCCGCCCAACAAAATAATTTCCTATTTGCTCCCAATTTCCCACTTTTTCAAGCCGGGTTTCTGCTCCAAACAAACTCTGCGTTGTGATAGGTTGATAAAAAGCATCAAACCAATCTGTCGTACCAAAAAGCACATCTAATTTGCCCCTTAAAATTTCATCAATATCACCGTTTCTTTTCAAAAGCCTATTCACAGCCACTCCTAGAGGGAATAACAACCACATATCTATAGCTTTTGTTTGGGCAATTGCTTCAATTGTTTTCCATTGAACCTGCATACCAAACGGGTCTAAAAATAGAAGCGCGCGATGTTTACTCCAATTGTAGTTAAGACACCGCTCCTGTAACCATGTGTTGCAATCCTGATTGTATAAGGCTATATCTTTTGCCAGGTGTGGAAAATCTGCTCTTAACTGTTTTAGCTCTTCAAATCGGTTTTCGTC
>CAZPEJ010000549.1:0-3885 GCA_964585465.1 uncultured Ardenticatenaceae bacterium | reverse complement strand
GATTGGGCGTAAAAAGCCTGATGTTCTCCGCCGAAGTTGCCCTGGAAGAGGAAAAGGAAAAAGCCCAGGCGGCCGGGCAAGAACCCAGCAATGTCTTTTCTGGCCCGGTGCAATGGGGCACTCTGCTGATCTCCCTCACTTTTTCCATTGGTCTCTTTTTTGTCTTGCCCACCTTTCTCGCCCATCAAATTGCTATCTGGATCGGTCTGGAAGCCCACCTGTTAGAAAATCTGATAGAGGGTCTCATTCGCCTGACTCTCCTGGTTGGTTACATTTGGGTGATTGGTTTTGTGCCAGACATCAAGCGGCTGTATGGGTATCACGGGGCTGAACATAAAACCATCAATGCGTATGAAGCAGGCGTTGAGCTAAACCCAACCACAGTAGCTCGTTTCCCATTGGAGCATCCACGCTGTGGCACAGCTTTTTTGCTAACGGTGGTTATTATCTCCATCCTGTTTTACAGTTTGTTACCAGATTTATCGCTGCCGCTCAGGATTCTCTCCCGGCTGGCTCTGTTACCTGTTGTGGCTGGGGTAGCTTATGAGTTTTTACGGTTTACGGCCGTTCACCAATCCAACTTCTTCATTCGCCTCATCACCAAACCCAACCTGGCCCTGCAACGCCTCACCACCCGCGAACCCGACGAAGGCATGTTAGCCGTCGCCATTGCCGCCTTCCAACAAGTTTTGGCCTATGAACAAGGGTTGTTGCGTGAAACCTTAAACCTGAAACCTGAAACGTGAAACGTGAACTACACCAAACTCCTTAAAACACTTACTTAAAACGAACGATTACAAAGTACTCAACATGACCCAATCAAAGAGTCACGAACTGGCAATTGAACAAAATAAACTGGGTTTAGAGTTTTACCAGACCTGGAAACTGGATAAAGCCATTACCGCCTTCAAAGCGGCCGTTGCCGCAGACCCCAACAACCCGGAATATCACCTAAACCTGGCGCGCGCCTGCGCCCGCAGCAGCGACTATGAACAAGCCATGCAAGCAGTAGGTCACTATTTGCATGTGGAAACAGACGAAGAAATAGCCAATCGTTACCAACACCTGTTTACCACCGCCATGGATGAGGTAGAAACCGTGTTGACGGATGGAATGCGTCGGCTAGATATGCCCATCCAACAAATTGGCAAAGCCATTCAGATGTGGCTGGAGTATCGAATTGCCATCGGCAGACGGCCGTTTCGTGTTCCCAAACCCGAACTATGGGCCGCCGCCCTCACCTACGCCATTGCCAAAATCAACCTGTTAGACCTCAAACGTAGCCAGATTGCCGATACATTTGATGTTAATGAACGTTCCCTGAAAGAAAAATTTGATGATCTGCGCGAAACACTCGATTTGATGGCCGCCGATTACCGTTATTTCAGTGCCGAAAACAACCCGCTAGACAAGCTGTTAGAAGTGGCCCAACTGCTAGAAGAGTTAGAAACCAAATTTTTAGTGGATTAGTCACGATCCTCAGTTTGTCAAAACGTCTAGCCTTTGATAACATCCTCCCTTGCAAAATTTATAACTATGGAGTGTGAGCAGCGATGAAAGTGCTGTTAAAAGAAGATATTGAAAATGTAGGTTATGCGGGTGAAGTCCATACAGTGGCAGATGGATACGGCCGTAATTTTTTGGTACCAAAAGGGCTGGCAGTCGTCGCCACCCCCAACACCGTGAAACAGGCCGAAGTATGGCGCAGAAAAGCTGAAAACCGCCGCGCCCAAATCAAGGCCCAGTTCCAATCCCTGGCCACCAAAATCCAAGATGTCACCCTCAACTTCACCGCCAAAGCAGGTGAAAATGGGAAATTGTATGGGTCAGTCACCGTTGCCCAGGTTGCAGAAAAATTAAATCATCAATTGGGCACCGAAATTGACCGCCGCAAAGTTGAAAGCGAACCATTGCGCCAACTGGGCGAACACAAAGTCACCGTTCACCTCAGTGGCGATTTTCAACCACAATTCACCGTCGTCATTCATCCCGAAGAAGAAGCAGTTGCCGAACCTGCTTAAAAACGTGTAAGCCGTCTGATGGCTTACTGCTTCGGCAAACAACATGGACGAACTCGGCCATATATTGCGAGAAGCCCGCGAAACCAGAGGGTTAACCCTGGCGGAAGTCCAAGAGAAAATCCGCATTAACTCAAAGTTTTTGGAAGCCCTCGAAGCTGGCAATTACCAAGTATTGCCTACTCCAGTGCATGTTCGTGGTTTCTTAAAAAATTACTCCCGCTTTTTGGGTCTGGATCCACAGCCATTGCTCGACCGATATGATCGGCTACAAAGCAATGGCTTTTATCGTTCCTCCCCCCAAACCAACGGTGAATTACCCCCCGCCGTCCCGGCCGTATTGCGCCAGGATCAACCATTTTTTAACCCCGTCAACATGGAAGTGACCGACAGCAAACGGCGCGACCCGGAATCGGCCGCCCGGTTGATTGTAATTGTGGGGTTGCTGGTGTTTCTGGTCTTGGCGGGTAACCGCTTTTTGCCCCTGCTTACCGGCCAGGGCGATGGCAGCGTGGTGATTACCGAGGGGTTAAATGAAGCGGTGCAAAGTATTCTCAACCCGGCCGAAGAAACGGCCGAATCCAACGTCCCCACCACCATTGGCCTGCCCACCGATGTCATCACCTCCACCAGCCGCAACGTAGAAGACGGCCCTGCTACCCCCTTCCCCACCCGGCCACCCCTGCCCGCCACCATGGAAGAAGTTCAATTGCGTCTGGAAATTACCGAACGCACCTGGATGGAAGTCACCATTGACGGAGACGTGGTGTTTAGCGGCTGGGCCAAAAAGGGCGACCCGGCCTATGAGTGGACAGCCCAGGAAGAAGCCAAAGTAAACACCGGCAACGCCAACGGCATCGCCGTAACCATTAACGGGGTCACCCTTGGGCGTTTAGGGGGATTCCAGGAAGCCAAAGAAGAAGTGTGGCGCACCACAAACTAGGGGCGTTCAGTTCCTAACGATTGCGGCATTTTGAAAGCGGGAGATTGGAGATTGACCAGTTGTTAATCTCCAATCTCTTTTTTCTCACAACCATTCACTAACATGAAAAAAAAGCAGTTTTATTTGCTCAGTCTCGGTTGCAGCAAAAACACCGTAGACTCAGAGAGTATGGCAAGCCTGCTGACCCAGGCAGGTTTTTCTGGCGTGGCAGATGCCGACGATGCTTCGGTGTTGATTGTTAATACCTGCGGCTTTATCGAGGCGGCCCGGCAGGAATCTATTGGGGCGTTGCAGGAGTTGGCAGCGGTAAAACGGCCGAATCAACTGCTCATTGCCGCCGGGTGTATGGCACAACGGTATGGAGACGAAGTGGTGCAATGGGTGCCGGGCATTGACGGGGTGATTGGTACACGACGCTGGATGGACATTGTGCCGTTTGTGCGTCGCCTGCGCCAGCGCAAACACCCAGAACCGATGTATCACCTGCCCACCGAAGCCCAAACAGTTGGCAAAGATGAACAAGGGGTATTGAGAACGGCCGTTCAAGGCGTTTCTGCTTACCTGAAAATCTCTGACGGCTGCCGTCGCCCCTGCGCCTTTTGCGCCATCCCCCAAATCAAAGGCACCCATGTCAGCCGCCCCCTGGAAACTGTCCTGGCCGAAACCATGCAGTTGCAAGCCGCAGGCATCCAGGAACTCATCCTCATTGCCCAAGACACCACCGATTACGGCCATGACCTGGGGCTAAAAAACGGAACGGCCGAACTGCTCAGAGCCATCCCCCAGGTCGCCCCAGACATCCCCTGGATTCGCCTCATGTACGCTTATCCCGGTTACGTCACCGATGAGTTGATCGAAGTCATGGCAACCACCCCCCAGGTTTTGCCCTACCCGGACATCCCCTTACAACACGGCCACCGCGAC
>CAZPEJ010000548.1:0-3892 GCA_964585465.1 uncultured Ardenticatenaceae bacterium | reverse complement strand
GTTGGGTTATGGGTCAGCCCCAGAACCACAACATTTGCTCCCAACCGCCTCGCCTAATTAAACCCCAGGCTAAAGCGGTAAAATGAGAATTGTTTTTACGCCTCACATTTCATTGATTGAACATTCAATCAAGAGTATAAACTAGATTGAACGCTCAGTCAAGAAGAAGCCTCTGAGAAATTTTCACCTGGTTCTTATTTCCCCTGCCAAATTCCACAGCCCAGGTTTATAATGTGTCATGGTAATTACTCGAACATGCGATAAACATTATTTGAAAGAACTTTATGTCGCGCAGAGACGCGGAGACGCTGGGAGGGAAAATTCTCTGTGTTCCTGCACTCTACGCGAGAACTTTCTTTCCAATAAACTCGAATGTTTTATACTCACAAAGGGCATCAATTAACATTTTCATCGAGATTGGAGATTGCAAATCTCTAATCTCCAATCTCTAATTCCCTACCGCAGAACGTCAAATTATGACTTCATGCAGTATAACCTCTAGTTGTGAGTATGGGCTTACCTTGAAAACAGGGCATGGTTTCAGGCGGCCGAGTAGTTACATACCATGAGATAATTGCAGACAATGAATCAACCCAAACTCATCAACGGCCGTTACGAAGTACACAACTTAACCAGTGACCGAATTGGTCAAGGCGGCATGGGGGATGTCTATCGGGCAGTAGATACCCACACCGGCCAAACAGTAGCCATCAAACATCTGAAACCTGAACGAGTTGCCAGCGACCCCACCCTGGTAGAACGGTTTGCCCGCGAGGGAGAAGCGTTGCGCCGGTTAAACCACCCTAACATTGTGGCGGTACTGGAAACGGCCGAAGAAAACGGACAACATTACATCATCATGGAGTATGTGCCGGGTGGCTCTTTGCTGGAACTGCTAGAAGATCAGGAGCAGCTCCCCGTTCACCGTGCCACCCACATTGCCCTGGAACTGGCCGATGCCCTGGCCCGTGCCCACCACCTGAACATCGTCCACCGCGACATCAAACCTGGGAACGTGTTACTGGCAGCCGATGGCACCCCCCGCCTGACAGATTTTGGCGTGGCACACATGGGGGACATGGGGCATATCACCCGCGAAGGTGTTTTAACAGGTACTTATGTGTATCTCAGCCCAGAAGCCTGCAATGGGGAGCCGCTCGATTCCCGCACCGACATCTGGTCGTTTGGCATTTTGTTGTATGAAATGTTGGCGGGCCGACTGCCATTTGACGAACCAAACCTGATAGCAACCATCACTGCCATTCTCACCCACCCCTTGCCCGATATGATTCAGTTTCGCCCAGGTTTGCCAGAAGCGTTAACCAATCTGGTTCACCGCATGTTAGAGAAAGACAAAAAACAGCGCATTGGCAGTATGCGCCTGGTGGGGGCACAGTTGGAAGCGATTTTGTCGGGCATGGGCGGGGAATTGTTGCCCGAAGCAGCCAAATCCCGTTTTGGCACCCCCACCCCGGTGCGAAAAACGGCTCCTTTGTTGGGGCCACGCCACAATTTACCCCTTTCACCCACCCCTTTTATCGGCCGTTCTGCCGAAGTGGCAGACATTGTAGCCCTGTTACAAGACCCGGATTGTCGCCTGCTGACCCTGGTGGGGGCAGGTGGGATGGGCAAAACCCGCCTATCGGTAGAAGCGGCCAAACAGGCGTTAGATTTGTTTCGGCATGGGGTGCGGTTTGTGCCTCTGGCCGGGGTGGCGGCAGCAGAGTTCCTGGTAACGGCCGTTGCCGATGCCCTCAACTTCACCTTCTTCGACGACTCCGACCCCCAAACCCAACTGCTGCAATACCTCCGCGACAAAGAAATGTTGCTGGTAATGGACAATTTTGAACATTTGCTGGCGGGGGCCGATCTCGTTTCCCAAATCCTCAACCACGCCCCCGGCCTAAAAGTGTTGGCAACCTCGCGGGAATCGCTCAACTTGTGGGAAGAGTGGAGCCGTCCCGTCCAGGGCATGAGTTACCCAGACAAAAATGGCGTAGTGGATGTTGAACCCTACAGTGCCTTGAAACTGTTTGCCGACCGCGCCCGTCGGGTACGTTACACATTTTCACTGCGGGAGGAGTTACCCCACGTTATTCACATTTGCCAACTGGTAGAAGGGATGCCTTTGGGGATTGAACTGGCTGCTTCCTGGTTAAAAGTGTTGTCGCCAGAACAAATTGCCAACGAAATTCGCAAAAACCTGGACTTCCTCGCCTCCAACGTGCGTAACATCCCCACCCGCCACCGCAGCATTCGCGCCGTGTTCGACTACTCCTGGCAGTTGTTATCCACCGAGGAACGGCTCATTTTTGCCAGGTTATCCGTCTTTCAGGGTGGGTTTAGCCGGGAAACGGCCGAAACTGTAGCTGGTGCTTCCCTGCAAACCTTAACCAACCTGACAAGTAAATCCCTGCTGTATGGCAGCGACGAAGGACGGGGGTTTCGTTACAGTATGCACGAGCTGTTAAAACAGTACGCAGCAAACAAACTGGCAGAATCGGCCGCCGAAAACCACCACACCCAGGAAAAACACGCCGCCTTCTTTACCCAATGGCTACGCCAACAATACACCCCATTACGCGGGCCACAGTATAAAATCGCCTATGATGCCATTCGCACCGAACTGGAAAACGTGCGAACTGCCTGGAAATGGGCCGTCCAACACCGACAACTGCTTTTATTGGATCAGGCCGCCGACACACTGACCATTTTTTACGATGGGTATAGCTCCATTCAAGAAGTAGAGGAGATGTTTAGCCAGGCATTAACGGCCGTTTCCCAAATAACCACCCCCCCCGACCCCATCCAACATGCCCTCACCCGTGCCCGCCTCCTGGTCTGTAAAGGGATGGCTACCTTTCGCACCCCCCGCCGATGGCAAAGTTTACAACTCTTCCAACAAAGCCTGGACATCCTCAACACCCTCCTGCAACAACCCGATTTAGACAAAACGGTCTACCAAGAAACAGAACACCTGACCATTCTACCCCTGATTTACGGCAGTTTTGCCATTGCCCGCACCCAATCACACGAAGCTGCCACACAATACCTCACCCTGGCAAGCGAAAGATGCCGTCGTTTGGGGGATTATTGGGGTCTGGGGCGGGCCATCAACGCTCGCGCCATTCTCACCCTGTCCTACAACATTCATGAAACTATCCATTTTTACCAGGAGAGTTTACAGGTTGCTCGCCAGGTGGGTGATCCTGTCATGTTGGGCCGCGCCCTGATGAACCTTTCCAATTACTGCAATCAGGCCGAAGCACAAAAAATGTTGCAAGAAGCCCTGGATATTTACGAATCGCTGGACAATTTAAGCGGCAAGGCGTTTGTTTACGGCCGTCTCAGCAACCTTGTCGTGGTCGAGGGGTCTTATCAACTGGCAAAATCTTATTTGTCCCAGGCGTTGACTATGTATCGGGAGATAGGGTTTTATGAACATTTGACAGGCACTTTGTTGGAGTATGGTGGCATTAACTGGGTATTGGGCGAAACAGCCGAAGCCCGCCAGGCCATCGAACAATCGGTAGCTTTGTTAAAAGAAAGTGGCGATGTGGATAACCTGATCAAGGGGTTAAATATATTGGGCATGTTTGCCCTGGATATGGGGGAGCATGAAGAAGCGCGGCAACATTACAAAACGGCTCTGGCAGTATTGCCTCAATTAAACACAGCCCGACAAATTGCCGAAGCGTCGGATAGTCTGGGTAATTTTGCCCTGACCCTGGGGGAATATGGGGCAGCGCGGACACATTTTGAGCAGGCCGTGCCCCTCTTTGAACAGGCACAAGACAAAACAGGCATTGCCTGGGCCATCCGCAACTTTGGCAAAATCGCCTATGAACTGGGCGATTAACAGACGGCCCAAAACAAGTTTGCCGAAAGCCTG
>CAZPEJ010000547.1:0-3903 GCA_964585465.1 uncultured Ardenticatenaceae bacterium | reverse complement strand
CGGTTGAGCGTCATCCACAAAATATGCGGCTCTCGTTTTTCAAAAAGAATATGTTGGAAATCGGAATAGTTCATCATAAGATTTAACAGATAGAGTCACCTGACTGCTTGACTGACAAATATCATTTTCATCCCCGACAGGCAACGGACAGAAACAGATAAACAGATGGTCTAGTCGAGCATCATCCGCTTATCCGTTTTCATCCGCTGCCCGTTCAAATACCGAAGGGCGAAGAACAAGGGAATTAACCACAGATGAAACGGATAAAACAGATGAACACGGATTCCCCAACCTTCAACCTTAAACTTTAAACCTTAAACCTTTAATGGCTCTCCAGAACATTCTAGCTGAGGCAAGAAGATTGTGCCAGCGCACCAAGACGGGTTTTGCACCCCGAAGAAATTCCAGAGAGATTGTATACTTACCAAAATTTAAGCTAACAGCTAACAAGGAGCAACACATGGTTGGGGTATGGTTTGAACTGCTGCGGTTACTGGTCGGGTTGGCAGGTTTATCCCTGGTGGGATGGACAATTATTTCGGCGGTGAATACGTTTGTGTTGCCGCGTGGGGTGCAGGTGCGGTTGACGCGGGTGGTTTTTCGCACCGCAGGGTACTTTTTTCGGCTGCGGGCCAAGCGGGCCGAATCATATGAAGAGTTGGATCAGGTGATGGCGTTGTATGGGCCGGTGACGCTTCTATTTTATCCAGTGGTGCAATTGGTGTTAATTTTAATTGGTTACATGGGTATGTTTTGGGCGTTGCAGCCGCAGCCGTTGGAGGCCGTCTTTGAATTAAGTGGCTCCTCGCTGTTAACCCTGGGGTTTTCTAATGTAGACAGTGTGCCGCACCAGTTGTTGGAGTTTTCTGAGGCGATGATTGGCATGATTTTGGTTGCTTTGTTGATTGCCTACCTGCCAACCATTTACAGCGCGTTTGCTCAACGAGAAACGGCCGTTGCTTTGTGGGAAGGTATGGCTGATTCTCCACCCTCAGTTGCCATCATGATTAGTCGTGCCTACCGTACCCAAGAGTTAACTGATTTGCGGGATGTGTGGCGCAGTTGGCAGACGTGGTTTGCCCAGGTAGAAGAAAGTCACACCTCGCTGGCAGTATTATCCTTCTTTCGCTCTCCTCAGCCCAAACGCTCCTGGATCACCGCTGCCGGTAATGTGATGGATAGTGCGGCCTTTATTTTATCGGCCGTTGATGTGCCCTTTGAACCACGCGCCGCCTTTTGCATTCGCAGTGGGTTTCTTGCTTTGCGTGGTATTGCCGACTTTTTTACCATCCCCCACCGCGCCGACCCACAACCTGGCGATCCCATCAGCATCACCCGTGAGGAGTTTGACCAGGTATATGACGAGTTGGCGGCGCAAAACGTCCCTATGAAACCTGATCGGGAAAAGGCGTGGCGCGATTTTGCAGGCTGGCGGGTAAATTACGACGATGTGTTGCTGCACCTGGCTTCTTTAACCATGGCCCCTTACGCCCAGTGGGTGTCAGATCGGTCTGCTATCAATCGGTGAGGGATTGGTGAATGGTGAATGAGGGGAATAGACTAAAACCGAGTTTTTTGGTTTCCTGTTTAAGTCGTGACAAACTTCACCCGTCATAGATGTCAATTGACCCTCAATTCCTGGCCTGGGGTTGTGTATGCTGTAGGGCAAGTTGTAGAAACACTCTACACAAATACCCCTTGAAACAGGAAAAGATGATGAAACAGGTACTCCTTATCCATTTACACGCGGTAGAAAAAAGTGAAACCGTTACCTTTTTGGGCCAAACCCTCCAGATTCACCACCACACCTGCCACGGCGACCTTGAACTGGCTAAACAGTTATCACCCGATACGACAACCAGGTAGCTGCGATTGGCCTGGAAGGGTTGCCAGCTACGTTGCAGTTGGGGCAGGCTCGCCGTCCCCATGAAGTGGGAGCCACGCTGCCACCGATGGCAACCCACACGCCAGTGGTAGACGGCAGTGGCATCCGGGCTGGCCTGGAGCGATGGGGCATTATTCTGGCCGACCGGGCGCAGCCGGGGATTTTTAGCCAGAAGCAGGTATTGATGGTGCCGGGCTTAAATCATAATGGTCTGGCGCAAGCCCTGGAAAAACGGGGTTGTACCATGCGGTATGCTGACCCGTTTGTTTTTTTTAACCTGCCCCATTTCCCCGGCATTGGTAGCCGCCAGACATTGGATCAAGCGGCCGTTCCGACGTTGGAGCAGCTAAAAACGGCCGATTTCCCCCACCTCTACCCCCACCCCAGCCAGCCTACCAGCGACCATAGCCAGGATTTGTTTGCCTGGGCCGATATTATTGCGGGGGATGTGGCTACCATTCGCGCCTTTGCCCCCAGCAAACTGCCCAAAAAGACAGTGGTGGTCGAAACGGCCGATGCCACCGACTTACAAGACTTATACCAGCGGGGCGTTTCCATTGTCGTCACCCTCATGCCATCGCTAAATTCGGCCGATAACCTGGGGCAATGGTCGTCTGCCTGCCTGGAAGCTGTCCTGGTAGCTTTGCGCCCCGACCCCACCGCCCCCCTGACCGAAGACACCTACCTCGATTTGATGGCTGACATGGAGTGGAAACCGGCCGTGCGTTATTTGCAGCCCGACGAAGAAGGCATCAATCGTTTTGCCTTTGTCATCCACCCCCTCAACATCAATTTTATTCACAAAAACCCCTGGTTCTGGTGGACAAAGTATTTGCCAGACACCCTGGTAGAAAGTGTTGCCGCTTACCTGCCCCCCATTTACCTCTCGCGTATCACCGGCGGCCAATCCCCCACTACCGGGCAGCGGGTGGAAGGTATTTTGCTCAGTTTGGGGGCCACCCCGCGCCAGATGATGACACACGGAGAACGGTTTACCTATAACCGTTTGAACAGAGCCGCCCGCCTGGCCGAACGGAAAGGGGCACGCATCATGGGATTGGGGGCTTTTACCAGCGTGGTGGGAGATGCGGGTATTACCGTGGCTCACGAAGCGGACATTGCCATTACCAGCGGCAATAGCCTCACAGTAGCTGCGACGTTGGAGGCCGCAAAACAAGCGGTGGTTAAGATGGGGGCTAGTGACCTGACCAAAGGTAAGGTGATGATTGTGGGGGCAACTGGTTCCATTGGGGCGGTGTGTTCCCGCCTGTTAGCCCAGGCGATTTATGATGTGGTGCTGGTTTCCATCGAACCGGAGCGATTGATAGACCTGAAACGCACCATCCAGGCAGAGACTCCCGGAGCCAAAGTGGTGATTGCCACCCGGCCGGATGAATTTTTGCCAGCGTGTGATTTGGTTGTCACTGCTACCTCTGCTTTTGGGCAGCGGGTGATTGACATTTCTAAATGCAAGCCGGGGGCAGTAATTTGTGATGTGGCTCGCCCGCCCGATATTGGCCCGGCCGAAGCGGCTTTACGTCCCGATGTGTTGGTGATTGAAAGTGGGGAGGTTCTCATTCCAGGAGAGATAGATTTTGGTTATGACATTGGATTGCCACCCAAAACTTCTTATGCCTGCCTGGCAGAGACGGCTTTGCTGGCTATGGAAGGGCGGTTTGAGGATTATACCCTGGGGCGGAATATCACCATGGAACGGGTGAAGGAAATTTACCGCCTGTTCAAAAAACATCAGTTCCAGATTGCCGGGTTACGTTCGTTCGGCCGTTATGTAACCGATGATTATGTGGTGGAAAAACGGGTATTGGCGGAGCGGCTGCGGCAAGATACGGCCGAATTTGCCAAAGTGCGGGACGAGGCTTCGGCGCGGCTGGCAGAGATTCCGGTGATGGCAAAAGGGGTGCAGGCTGATAAACGGCCGTTTTTCCGCCGCATGGCCTGGGTAGCTGTCGCCGGGTTGGGGATGGTTGGTTGGGTATGGGGCCGAGGAAGGAAATGAT
>CAZPEJ010000546.1:0-3905 GCA_964585465.1 uncultured Ardenticatenaceae bacterium | reverse complement strand
ACGGGGAGTTTTTCCGGGGGGCTACGGTTTGACCCTGGTGTGGTGGGAATAAAAAATTTACCGGCCGTTTTTTGGGGGGGGGGGGGGGGGTGGCTAGTAAAACCTCGATCTGCCTGGTTGCCAGAGCCGAAGCAAAATGTTCCTGCTGAATGGTGACTTCACCGGTGTACCACTGTTCACCAATGGTAAACAAACTTTTGCACAGCACTTCAAAACAGACGGTTTCTATTGGAAAAAGGGCAAACGCTTGGGCCAAAATGTGTTGTGCCAGTAGTTCATCAAAGCTGATACAGGCGTTAAACCATTGTTGTTGATACTCTACTAAGGTGTGGCCCGATAACCCGGAAAAAATAGGTGGTGAGGCAGAAGGTGTGTATTCTATGTATTCTGTGAATGGGTTTTTTCCACTGCTAATGAACTGTTGCCATAAATCAGCCGCCCGACTGATGCTCAGTCCTTCCTCCTGGCGTGCCATTAGCCATTTGAGTATCTCGATGTCAAATTGGGAGTAGAGGCGATGCCCACCCACTGTGCGATTTGGCTCTGGCAGCCCATATCGCCGTTCCCAGGCTCGTAAGGTGTCGGCTCTGAGGCCAGTTTCTTGCACCACCGCTTTCAGGTTATATCGGGGTGTTTTGTCGTGAGATGTGAACATGGTTTATTGCAAAGGATGTTTTGTGAATAACAAAGTGTAAAATCGGCCGTTCTGTTGTCTATCTGGTAATGTTAGCACGGCTGTATAGATTTTGTCCATATTTTGCTATGTTTACAATCCCACAAACCACCAGTGTCATAATGTGTGGAAGTGGGTAGAATGGAAACAGGCAGATGAGTTTTATCAGGAGGTTGACGATTGGATAACAAAATGGTTGTGACGATCATTCGCTGGGTGATTATCCTGGCGATGCCTTTTTTCTTGGGGTTGGGGACGATTCGTGTCATTATTGCCTGGGATTATCCCAGTTTTGAATATGGGCGAATTGCTCCTGACCGGTATGGTTTTACGCCGGAGGAGCGACTGGAACTGGCGCACGGGACGCTGGCTTATTTGCAACGGCCGGAACCTGCCGAGGAGGTGATTTATATGCTGGAAGTGTTGCGCCTGCCCCGCACCGACCAACCGCTTTACAATGAGCGCGAAATTGAGCATATGTTAGATGTGAAGCGGATGGCGGATATGTTTACGCGGGTGGTGTGGGTAACGGCCGTTTGGGTCGTCGGTGGCCTTGTTTTCCTGTTAGCTCGCCCAGAAACCCGCCCGGATGGGTACAAAGCGATTTTTCATGGGGGGGTGGCTACAACGGCCGTTTTGTTGTTGATTGCCCTCTTAATTCTGTTGGGGTGGAGCTTCTTTTTTGTCCAGTTCCACGAGTTACTGTTTCCCCCAGGCACCTGGACATTTGCCTACACCGATTCCCTCATTCGCCTGTTCCCCGAACAGTTTTGGTTTGATATTGGGGTCATCATCAGCGTCGCTGCTTTGGTGGAAGGCCTTGTGGTGGCAGTGGTTGGGTATTTTTTGAGTAAAATGTGAGTAACTATTCACTGCAAAGGACGCAAAGAAAAGAACCTTTGCGTCCTTTGCAGTTAAATCCCAGAAAGGCTGAACAGTTACAAATGTGAAAGGTGAGAGGTACTTTGATGAAAAACGTTTTTATTACCGGGGCTTCGACAGGTATTGGGTATGATGCCGTGCGTGAATTGGTGGCGCATGGTTATCGGGTGTTTGGCAGTGTGCGGAAAACGGCCGATGCCGAACGGTTACAACTCACATTTGGCGAACTGTTTACGCCACTGGTTTTTGATGTAACAGACAGCGAAGGGGTGAAAACGGCCGTTTCTACCTTGCAACAACACATCGGCCGGGCGGGACTAACAGCCCTGGTCAACAACGCAGGTATTGCTGTGCCAGGGCCAATCAAACACCTGCCAATCGCACAATTTCGCCACCAGTTTGAAGTCAATTTGTTTGGGTTATTGGATGTCACCCAGGCGTGCCTGCCGCTCTTAGGGGCGGTTAAAAATGCCTCGCACCCTCCCGGCCGCATCATCAACATCAGTTCTGTCAGTGGGCGCATTACCTACCCCTTCATGGCTTCCTACGCCGCCTCCAAACACGCTCTGGAAGCCTTGTCCGATGCGCTGCGGCGTGAGTTGCTTATCTATGGTGTGGATGTGGTGGTGATAGAACCCGGCTCCGTCAAAACCCCCATTTGGGACAAAGCCGAACAGTTAGATGTCTCGTTATATGACCAGACCGACTACGCGCCGATTTTGGCAGCCATGCAAAAATTATTTGTGCGCCAGGGGCAAGCTGGGCTACCGGTGGAACTGGTAAGCCGCACTATACGAGAGGCGATTGAGGCAAAACGGCCGAAAACCCGTTACGTCCTGGCCCGCAAATACCTCTCTGGCTGGCTCATCCCTCGCCTCCTGCCCGACCGCTGGTTAGACCGTATCATGGCAAAACGGCTGGGGTTGCTGGAAAAGTAACCGTTGCGTTCCATTGCCGCTTTTCATGATAAACTTTATTGCATATCTGAATGGTCAAGCGGGGTGACAAATAGACGTAAGAACTTTGATTAAATGGGTAGGAGTTGTTCTTCTGCTGCTGGTTCTGGCATTTTCTCTGGAAAAGTTGCCCTTGACGGCAGGCAAAGGGGATTTCCGGGCTTATTGGAGTGCAAGCTACCTGTTGGCTCACGGACAGAACTTTGCGGATCAAAACGCGCTCCTGGCAACGCAACATGAATTGACGGGGTACGATAAAGATTATGCTATGAAGACGTGGAACCCACCCTGGATTTTGGTCTGGTTGCTACCTTATTCATGGGTGAGGTTTGAGGTAGCTGCTAATTTGTGGTTGGTGACAAATATCGCGGTTTTGTTGCTTGGTGTGGTTGTCAGTTGGCAGATGTTTGTCCCAATAGATGGGAATTGGCAGAAGTGGCTGTGGTTGCCGTTATTAACGGCCGTTTTATTCCCTTCCACCATCGTTTCGCTCTTGCTGGGACAGGTAAATTTGCTTGTTCTGGGTGGGGTTGTTGGCTTTTTGGCCTTTTACAGGCAAGGAAAGGATGTGGCTTCTGGCCTGGCCTTGACATTGACCACATTTAAGCCACATTTGGTTTATCTGGTTGTGCCCATTTTGTTGTTCCAATCGTTCCGGCAAAAACGTTGGGGAGTTTCGTCAGGTTTTTTTGGTTTATTGGTGTTATCAACGGCCGTTGCCTTTATATTACGTCCCAACGTTGTGGCTGATTACCTTCAAGGTACAACAGCCGGAAATTTGTTAGGCTGGGAAACGGCCACGTTTGTAACCTATTTGTCATTAAAAACAGGCTGGTTGTGGGTGCGTTTGCTGGCTGTTGGATTACTGCCGATGGCTTTAGTGGCCTGGTTTTATTGGGGAGAAAAGTGGAATCTGGCAAAAGTAACCCAGGTAGGGATATTGATGTCACTCATCACCATGCCGTTTGGCTGGAGTTATGACTTTGTGTTGTTACTATTACCATTGACCCAGATGTTGGTTTGGCTTATTACCAAACACCTGCCTGATAGAGAAAGGGTCTTTTTTGCTGTGGTGTTATTGGGTATTTATGGTGCCTATTATTTCCAGCGTATTGCCACACCCAGTGAACTTTATTTTTTTTGGGTGCCATTGGTGATAGCCGCCCTTTACGGCATAGTAGCCTGGCGCGTGGCCGAACAGTCGCTGAATGTTACCTCTGGTAATGCCCCACTGAGTAGTGAGTCCTAATGAGTGGGTCCCGATACCAGATTGGTTTGAATCTCCCGAATTTTATCTCGCAGCATGGCTGCCTTTTCAAACTCCAATGATTTGGCAGCCGCCAGCATCTCGGTTTCCAACTCTTTTAGTTGGGTGCCAGCGTTTTCCACTTCCC
>CAZPEJ010000545.1:0-3906 GCA_964585465.1 uncultured Ardenticatenaceae bacterium | reverse complement strand
AGATAGGGTGGGGGTGGGTGAAGGGGTGGGGGTGGCAGTGGCAGAAGGGGTTGAGGTGGGGGTGGCAGTGGGAACGGCCGTTTCCGTTGGCTCTGCGGTAGCGGTGGCAGTAGGGTTGGGGGTGGGTGTGGCAGACGGGGGAATCATGGTGGCCGTTGGGGATGGCACTCCCACCACACCGAAGCCATCACTCATCCGACCCGCCTGGATCAAACCATAAACAAACCCGGCAATTAACAGGCTGAGGATGATAAGAGCCAGCAATCGGCCTGTCCATACATTGGGCGTGCGGCGTTGTGAAATCGGCCGTTTACCGGGCGCAAATTTCCCGGACTGTTCCGCTTTTTCCAACTGCAAGGCAATTTTTTCCACCACCGAAACTTGCGAAAGGCGGGATTGTTCCATCGGAGCCACACCTGCTGGCAGCGGAGGCATCTCTATCCACCCTCCAGGGACAGGTTGCCCACCCAACAGCGCACGCTCCAACTCCGCCATCAGTTCCGCACCGGTACGATAACGGGATTCTGGGGTTTTGTTTAACCCTTTCAGCAAAACCCGTTCCACGTCCTGGCTCAGGAGCGGATTCATCAGGCGGGGAGATGGCGGTTCATAGGTGATGTGTTGCAGGGTTAAATTGGCAAGTGATAAATCATTAAAGGGGAGTTTTCCAGTCAGCAGTTCATACAAAATGACGGACAAGCTGTAAAGATCAGATTGCGGCACAATCACGGCCGGGTGCATGGTTTGTTCGGGGGCCATGTAATGGGGTGTACCCGACATGTCACCCGACGCTCCCTCCTCAATCATCATCGCCAGGCCAAAATCGGTGAGCAAAATACGGCCGTCTACCGAAATTAAGATATTAGAGGGTTTCACATCCCGGTGTACCACCCCATGTTGATGGGCAAAATCTAATGCTTTGGCCACAGAACGGCCGATTTTTAAGACATCATCATGCGGCATCAACTCCCCAACCGAAGTGTACTGTGCCGCCAATTCCCCCAAATCCAGCCCATCAATATACTCCATGGCAAAGTAATACAGGCTGCCATCCGTATCCGCATGGTAAATTTGAATAATGTTTTCATGCCGCCACGCCGCCACCGTGCGCGCCTCGCGCACAAAACGTTCGGCATAATTCACCCCACCCCATTTGCCCGTGTTGATTACCTTCACCGCCACCGGCCGATGCAACATTTGATCCCAACCGTAATACACCTGGGCCATCCCACCGCCATTGATGTGACCATCTATGCGGAAGTTTGCCAGTTGTCCACCAATTAAGGGATCAGTTGGGGAGGCTGAAACTTTCACTCATTCACTCCCTGCACAACTCTCAGCAAATCATAAATAAACTCGTTAAGCCCCTGCCCATAAGCATCCAGGTAATCTTGGGCAATCCGATCCGCAATTTCCTGGTGCCCGGCCGCCATTAACAGGGCCACATGGGGGCGAAAATCCCGCAACGTCATGGTCATACACCCTTTGGCATCCGTAATCACAGCCCAGGCCAGCGTTTTTTGTTCATTATCATCTTTGGCTGTCATAAAACGAGTTAACGTACTTTGTGGAACAACCTGCCCCACGTTGGAAAATACTTCTCGCCCTTTGATAATGTCGTTTAACACGTCCACCATCTCTGGAATTTTATCTAAGATTCGCTGGAGAAACACGGGCAGAAAGGCGAGTAATTTAATGGTTCCGACATTGGCACTTTCTCCCTCCACTGCATAGGCCTTTAACTTGTCGAACAACTGGCTAATGCCTGCCAATGTCACCAGATATTGTGAACGCAACAGGTCAAATTGAGCCAAATCACCATTGTCGTGTTTCAAATGTTGTAAGGCTTGAATGGTCTGCCGATGGAGGGTTAATAAGTTCAAAGAGGCGATAGGAACGGCATAAACCACCGGGTGAACCCGATGGCGTGGCACACGAACACTGGCATCTACTGGCACCAATACGGCCGGGTTGATGCGGGCATCCCGGCGAATGACGTTCAAAGCAGCCTGAGCCGCCGAACGGGTGGTTTCGCGCTGTTGCAAGGTCTTTAACACATTTACCAGTGAGGGATTGGGGCGGTAGGTGGCGGCATGAATGGCACGATACAATACTAAAATGTCGTTGACGGTTAAGTATGTCAGAGGCCCTTCCAACTTTTTGAGGTAGGAGCGTAATTTATCAATGGCGGGAAAGTTGATAACGGCCGTTGCTGCCCCAGCCTCGGTAATAACACGCGGTTTCCGTTCAATTAAAGACCAATCTGCTGGCGAAAACTGCAACGTCAAGGGGGTAGGTGGCGGATTCGCCAGAGCAGGTGGCGGCAGGTTTCGCAGGTAAGCAGCCCAGGCACACGCTTCATTGGTCAGGATTTCTGCCATCGCCGCCCCAGAAGCCCCATCAAAAAAGATATGGGACAAATCGAACACAAAGGTTTCGCCGGTATCAAACAGGGTCATGGCGTGATCCCCCAGACCTCGCTCTGTCTGGCGCAATTTGGAAAGGGGCAGATGGCGTGGCCGTTTGTCGAAATTGAGCAAAATGGGGGCCTGACGCAGCAAGGTTAACTCCTCCAACAAAGCGGGGTTCAACTGCTGGTTGACTTCAACCTGGGCGGGGCGTTTGAGCAAAGCCAGGGCGGATAGGCGGGCGGGCGAGGTGGTGGGGTTCTGGCTCAATAAGGCGGCTATTTGGGCGCGAACGGTGGCGACATCGGCGGGTTGGTTGCTGTCGGGCTGGCAAACAGGCAGCAGGTAATATCGCCCCTGGTAAATAATGCCAATGCAAGCCTGGGAGATAGGGAAGGTGTGGCGGGTTTCACCATATTTGCTGGGTTGCAGGTAGGCCAGGATGGTCATTTGCTGCTGGTAGGCGGGCAGATCTTGTGTTTTGGCAATTTTCACCTGTTCTAACCAGGCATAGAGCAGGTCGGGGGGTAAATCCTGCATGGCAGTTTCCAGGAATTGGTCAAAACGGGCCTGACGGTAAGCCGGGTAATCTTGTTGGGGGTGGGCATCCTGACCGCGACCATAGGGGCGTTGGACTTCCCAATGGCGGTATAGTTTGGCAAATCGGCCGTTTTCCGGTTCGTTCTCTGTTACCCGGCGCAGGGTATCGGTATACACTCGTTCTCGCCACTCATTTCGCAACAGGTCGTTGTAGGTGTGCAGGCAACAAACAGATGCCATCGCCCAGGCGGTCATCCGATCCACCTGGTTTAATTGAATGTGGTTTTGCTGCAACAGGGTATCAAACCCGTGTGTTTCGGTGGTGTGGCGGGCGGTGTCTTCGCGCAGGGCGTAATCCACGTAAAATTGCCAGGTGCCTTCGGGGAAAAAATCTTCCGGGTTATACCCAAATAGTCGGCCAATACCCTGGTACACACCGAGAATGGCGGCGGGTAAAGCAAAAAAGGACAGGTAAACGGCCGTATCCAGACCATTTTCCAGCCACTTAAACAGTAAATTTTGCGGCTGGTCTACGGTTTCCGGGGCCAGTTTGCGCCCCGGCAGGCGGTAGAGACCGCTGCGAATCACCCCGCGCACATTCCCGGCCGGAATCACCTTCGCCACAATCTCTGCCACCGTTTCTTGCTGGTGAGCAGGTATGAACCATTGATGGGAACGGCTCAGACGTTCTTGTTCTTTTTGCCCCTGAGTGGAGAAGTGAGGATAGGGTGTCTCGGCGTTCATGAATCAGAAACTATAACCCCCGTCTGGCAGCCTAGTATAACCATAAATTGGGAAACGCGAAATGGAATGTCTTGTAACCAGCAATTCTCATGTTACCGCTTTTGCCTGGGGTTCAAACTCCAGGCTAGTCAAAAAAACGTGCTAAAGCACGTTCAAAAGCCATTTTTCAACCTGTTTTAACAGGTTTGGGTTTGTTAGCCGTCGGTTTCAACCG
>CAZPEJ010000544.1:0-3913 GCA_964585465.1 uncultured Ardenticatenaceae bacterium | reverse complement strand
CTCAACCTCATAGACACCCCCGGCCATGTAGACTTCGCCTACGAAGTCAGCCGCGCCCTACAAGGGTGTGAAGGAGCCATCCTGGTGGTAGATGCCACCCAGGGCGTAGAAGCCCAAACGCTGGCAAACCTGTACCTGGCAATTGAAGCCGGGCTGGAACTGGTGCCTGTCATCAACAAAATTGACCTACCCGCCGCCCAGCCCGAAGAAATTGCCGAAGAAGTGGAAAAAATCACCGGCATCGCCGCCGAAGAAGCCATTCCCATCAGTGCCAAAGCAGGCACCAACATAGATCGTGTCCTGGAAGCCGTCATTCACCACATTCCCCCCCCAAAAGGCGACCCCGAAGCCCCCTTCCGCGCCCTGGTTTTCGACTCCCATTACGACTCCTACAAGGGAGTGGTGGCTTACATACGTGTGGTAGAGGGGGCTATTCGGCATGGTGACTGGATCAAAATGATGGCAAACGGTGTCACCGTAGAACCCATCGAAATTGGCATCTTCAGCCCGGCCATGAAACCCGTTAACGAACTGACGGCCGGGGAGGTGGGATACATTGCCACCGGCCTGAAAACCGTGCGAGATTGCCGTGTGGGCGACACCATTACCCTGAAAGCCAAACCCGCCAGCGAGCCACTCCCTGGGTATCGCACCATCAAACCGATGGTTTTTGCTGGTTTCTACCCCTCCGAAAACGACGATTATGCCCTGCTCAAAGATGCGCTAGAACGGCTGCAACTCAATGATGCCTCGCTGGTGTTTGAACCAGAAACCTCCAACGCCCTCAACTTTGGTTTTCGCTGTGGGTTTCTGGGGCTGTTTCACATGGAAATTATCCAGGAACGGCTAGAGCGAGAGTATGACCTGGATATTGTGGCAACGGCTCCCAGTGTGCGGTATGAAGTTGTGATGGCTGAAAGTCATGAAGTCAAAATTGTAGATAGCCCGGCCGACCTGCCCGACGAAACCTTAATTGAGGAAATTCGAGAACCCTGGATGCACGTACAAATTTTTACCCCGGAGGAGTATTACGGGCCGCTGATGGATTTGGTGCGGAAAAAACGGGGGGAGTTTGTGGGCATGGAATACCCCGCCCCCAACCGCATCATTGTCAAATTAGACTTGCCTCTGGCAGAAATAATCGTAGATTTTTACGACAAATTAAAAAGCATCTCACGCGGTTACGCCTCGATGGATTATGATCTGGCTGGTTATCGCGCCTCCAAGCTAGTCAAACTGGAAGTGTTGGTGAACAAACAAGCGGTAGATGCCCTGGCAATGATTGTACATGAAGATGATGCGTATCATCGCGGGCAACGGCTGGTCACACAGTTGCGGAAGTTGATTCCACGCCAGATGTTTGAAGTGCCCATTCAGGCGGCCACCGGCAAACGGGTCATCAGCCGGGCCAATGTGCCAGCCCTTCGTAAAGATGTGTTAGCAAAGTGTTACGGCGGGGATATTACGCGTAAGAAAAAGTTGCTGGAAAAACAGAAGAAGGGCAAAAAACGGATGAAGATGATTGGGTATGTGGAGGTGCCACAAGAGGCGTTTATGGCGGTTTTGCGGCTAGATGATGATTAGGAAGAGGTTGGAGATTCGTTAATCTCCAATCTCCTCACTTTACCAGTCTATCCACTTTGTAAAACTTCTTGCCAAATTGTTTCGATTTCGGCCGTTTCCAGGTTTTCGTTCAACAACCACCCCAACAAAGTAGCACAGTCGCGGCAAAAGGTGTAGCTATCGCTGCGGTTGATGGTTATCGGCCGTTCCCATTCCCCACGTAATCCTGCTTCCAATGGAGCAAATAACAAAATGGCATCGTGCAACAACGCATTCATTCCGGCAATGTGAACCGAGATGGGGTTTTCGGCATGAACCACATAACGGTTAATAAGAACAAAATGGGCCTGTTTTAAGGCAACGGTCAACGCCGCCCACCCTTTAGGATTCCAATGGTGAAAGGTGAAAACAAAACGGCCGTTTTCCTTCTTTAATACCCGGTGACACTCCCGAAAAATACCGGTGATAATCTCGGTATACCGGCTCTCCTTTCCATTTTTATGCGGATCAACCGCCGATTCCTGCACATCATACACCCACTCAGCCCCATCCGGCGTTAATCGGCGCAACCAGACCCGAAAAAAGGCTGCCAGATCGCTATATTGCACACTATCATAATAAGGAGGATCCGTTACCACATAATCCACGCTGTCAGATTCCAGGTGCAGATGTGCAGCCGATCCCTGATGCAACAAAAAGCGGTGGCTGCCCTGCTGCAAATCTGCAACGCGCCCCACTTCGCATCCCATGTCCAGTTCACCGGTGACAGGGGTAAAACGGTGATCGGCCGACAGTTCCCGTTCACGCGGCTGCCTGGCCCATAAACGGCCGTTGCGAATCCGCCCCTGAAACAGCTTATGCAACGTGCCCGAACTCATACGCACATTCACCGGATTATTTTCCAAAGCCGTGTAGGGAAACGAATAAGCATGGTGGGAAAAGGTGTGGCGAATGGCCCCAGCCCGATGGGTACTTTTGCCTTTGTAGCCACACAACATCGAATTAAACTCCAACGAAGTAGATACCAATAAAGCTAGATTCAGCCGAATGAGTGGTTCAAATTGGGGCAACAGATGGATAGCATGGGACAAATACAGGAGTTGGCGGCTGGAAAACAGATCCAGGTAACTGGAAATACCCCGTTTAATCAACTGCACCGATTTTTGCCCAGGCACAATGGCAAATTCGGCCGGGTCAAACGCCAGTGTAGCCCGTTCACCCTCGGCCCGTTGCAAAATTTGGCGATCAGCAGCATCCAGCGGCTTAAAAAACAGCTTGTGCTGCGGGCAACGCCCCACCACCACCAACGGCTCGTAACGGCCGTAATAAGGGGTGTCAAAGGCCTCATAAAATTCCTCGCCACACACCGCACAAGTTGTTTCACTGCGTTCAACCACTCGTTCCGCATAGCCGGGTTGCAACTGAATGTGAACCCCGTTGTTTTCCTGGCGCAAAACGGCCGAATCTACCACTAGCACCGGCCCGCAGGCGCAAAAACGGCGCAACCCATACAGGTAAAATTGGGCGGCAGTCGTCTGCTGGCACGTTGGGCAAGCCGTCTCAAAATAGGGGGCCAACTCCGCCCGCAACTGGCGGTGAAACTGTTGGTATGCCTGTTCCAAAACCACCAGCTTCAAATCGGACAAAGTCGCCCGCGCCTGCAACACCGGAATAGGGTCAATATCCACCCCAATCACGTTAGCCCCCAGGCGAATGGCCTCGTGCAGTGTAGTTCCTCCGCCCATCATCGGGTCCAGGATAATTTTGCCCGCCAGCCCACCCGCCGCATAATAATTTTGTTGCGATTCGGCCGTTACCAGATGTTTCAAAATAAGGCGAAACGTGCTACCACATCGCCGCGCCCACCATTTGTGCAAATAACTATTGGGGCGGTAATGGTGTTTGTTAAACGCCTCCAAACGGGCCATTTTATCGGCAAAAGCTACGTCAAAAGTGTGATCCAGGGGCAAACGGCTCACTACCTGCCCATTTGGGCTGTAGGGAGAGGTTACCAAGTTGTCCAAAAGGAGGGAGGTTCCACCACTCATCCACCTTATTTTATGCCCAAACTCCCTATAAAAGCAAAACACCGCTTGACAAAGCAAACGCTTGTGGCATTATTCGCCGCATGTTATTTGTGGACAATCAAAATATAACAGACCCCCATATCAACCTGGCGATTGAAGAACATTTGTTGCGGAACATTGTCATCGAACAGCCAATTTTGCTCTTTTATGTCAATGAGCCATCCGTTATTATTGGCCGAAATCAAAACACCCTAGAAGAAATTGATGCTACCTATGTGCGCGATCACGGCATACAGGTGGTGCGGCGGTTGTCGGGGGGCGGG
>CAZPEJ010000543.1:0-3915 GCA_964585465.1 uncultured Ardenticatenaceae bacterium | reverse complement strand
CTTTGGGGTGAATTGTTTCAGCTTTTCATATTAGTCTGGTAATCTCTCATCTCCAATCTCTAATCCCCTTCAGCAGAATGTCAATTGATGACCTTATGCGGTACAAACAATCAGGCCGGAATCGTGTAATCGTCTGGTAAAACAGAGGGATTACAAGACCCGAATAACTTTTACGTTTCAAACAGGAGATACAACATGTTATACCAGCAGCGAGATCACAAGTGGGTGTATTTGTTTGAAGAAGGTGGCGCGGGCATGAAGCAGTTGATGGGTGGCAAGGGGGCAAATGTGGCCGAGATGTTGCAGGCCGGGTTGCCTGTGCCCCCAGGGTTTACCATCACGACCGAGGCGTGTAACGCCTATAGCCAGTATGAACGGCAGTTCCCCGAAGGAATGTGGTCACAGGCGCGGGCGGCGTTGGAGCAGGTGGAACGGCAAACGGGCAAACAGTTTGGGGTGCGGGTAAATCCGTTGTTGGTTTCGGTGCGTTCTGGGGCAGCTATTTCGATGCCAGGGATGATGGATACGGTGCTGAACCTGGGGTTGAATGATGAAACGGTTGAAGGGTTGGCCGTTTTGACGGGGAATCGTCGTTTTGCGCTAGATGCCTACCGCCGTTTTATCTCGATGTTTAGCCACATTGTGATGGATGTGCCAGCAGAAAAGTTTGACCGGGTGTTGGAGCGTTACAAAGCTCAAACGAGTAGCGGCCGGGATACTGACCTGACGGCCGATCAGCTGGGTGACATCATTATTGCCTACAAACGAATTATTTTTGCCGACCGACACGGAGATGAGTTCCCCCAAGACCCGTATGAACAGTTACGCATGGCGATTGCGGCCGTATTCGACTCTTGGAACGGCCGTCGGGCGGTGGATTATCGTCGGGTGCATCGTATTCCAGACAGTTTGGGAACGGCCGTTAATGTGCAAGCGATGGTGTTTGGTAATTTGGGTTGGGATAGTGGCACCGGGGTCGCCTTCACCCGCAACCCCTCCACCGGCGAGAAAAAACTGTTTGGTGAATATCTGCTCAACGCCCAGGGGGAAGATGTGGTAGCAGGCATCCGCACCCCAGAGCCAATTGACCGCCTGGCGCAACAATTACCTGCTGTGTATGACCAGTTTGTAGCCATTACCCAACAGCTAGAGAGCCATTACCGCAATATGCAAGATATTGAGTTCACCATTGAACAAGGCAAGTTGTGGATTTTGCAAACACGCAACGGCAAACGAACGGGGGCGGCGGCAGTGCGAATTGCAGTGGAG
Organism: uncultured Ardenticatenaceae bacterium; assembly: GCA_964585465.1. Taxonomy (GTDB): domain Bacteria; phylum Chloroflexota; class Anaerolineae; order Promineifilales; family Promineifilaceae; genus CAZPEJ01. The sequence goes on along the minus strand of CAZPEJ010000543.1, from coordinate 2,646 downwards.
ATGGTGGAGGAAGGGGTGATTGACCGGGAAACGGCCGTTTTGCGCGTCGAAGCCAACCAGATTGACCAACTTCTCCACCCCACTGTAGACCGAAGCAGCGAAACGGCCGTACTCACCACCGGCCTGCCCGCCAGCCCCGGAGCCGCCGCCGGAATAGTGGTTCTCACCCCCGACGATGCCGTTGCCTACGCCGAAGATGGGCAAGCGGTCATCCTGGTGCGCCACGAAACCAGCCCCGACGACTTTCACGGCATGGTCGCCGCCAAAGCCATTCTCACCGCTAGAGGAGGCATGACCAGCCATGCGGCCGTTGTGGCGCGCGGCATGGGCAAACCTTGTATTGTTGGGGCGGGTGACATCAGCATCAAAACAGAAGAAGGGTACTTTCATGTAAACGGCCGTGAAATCCGGCGCGGCGAATGGATTACCGTAGACGGCTCAACAGGCGAAGTCATGCTGGGCAAAGTTCCCACCAAACAGCCCGAACTGAGCAGCCATTTCCAAACCTTAATGCAATGGGCAGACAACATTCGCACGTTAGGTGTGCGAGCCAATGCCGACACCGGTCACGATGCCACCGTCGCCCGCAATTTTGGCGCCCAAGGCATTGGCCTGTGCCGCACCGAGCATATGTTTTTTGGTGATGAGCGGCTTACCATCATGCGCGAAATGATTTTGGCCGCCGACCTGGCCGCCCGCGAAGTCGCTCTGGACAAACTGCTACCCATTCAACGGCAAGATTTCCTGGAAATTTTCCGCGTCATGGATGGATTACCTGTCACCATCCGCCTGCTCGACCCACCCCTGCACGAATTTTTGCCCAACTACGAGGAGTTACAAGGTGAACTTTATGAGTTGAAACTGCAAATGTTACAGAGCAAAAGTTTCAACGGTATGGATCACCTGTTGCGGCAGGTGTGGGAAAAGGAAAAACTGCTACACCGGGTGGAACAACTGCGCGAAGCCAACCCCATGTTAGGGCATCGGGGCTGCCGCCTGGGGTTGGTCTTCCCCGAAGTCACCGAAATGCAAACACGAGCCATCTTTGAAGCCGCTTGCCAGGCACAAATTGAAGGGGGAACGGTGCTGCCAGAGGTAATGATTCCCCTGGTTTCGGTGGAAGCAGAACTGGCACACCAGCGCGACGTGGTAAAACGGGTGGCAGAGTCGGTGTTGGGGGAACATGGCATGACGATGGCCTACACCATCGGCACCATGATCGAATTACCCCGCGCTGCTCTAATTGCGGATCGAATCGCCCACCATGCTGATTTTTTCAGCTTTGGTACCAATGACCTGACACAAACCACTTTTGGCCTCAGCCGCGACGACAGTGCCCGTTTCCTCTCCCACTACATCACAGAAAAGCTGCTGGCAGATGACCCGTTCCAGGTGCTTGACCAAAATGGGGTGGGGCAACTGGTGAAGCTGGGGGTGGAGCGCGGGCGACAAACAAAACCTGACCTGAAAACGGGGATTTGCGGCGAACATGGTGGTGAACCGCGTAGTATCGCTTTTTGTCACCAGGTGGGGTTGAATTATGTCAGTTGTTCCCCCTATCGAGTGCCTATTGCCCGGTTGGCAGCTGCCCAGGCTGTTTTGATGGGGAGGTAGGAATGGTGAATGGGAAATTGTGAATGGTGAATTGTGAAGGGGGGGAGTGTTTGATTACGTATTCGGTGAAGGCTGCCTAATACGCAATACCACCCTGAAGAACCTCTATTTCTTCTCTGTTTCTTCTAATTGAATTTGTGTTTGCACGGGATAGGGGATGTGAATGTGGTGTTGGGCATAGGCGCGGTGAATGGCAACGATGCCGGGGTCGGAGGCGGTGAAGGGGTTGGTCTGGCGGGAGTCTATCCAGTAGCGGACTGAGAAGTTGATAGACCAGTCGCCAAAGGTGTGAAAGTAGAGATCGGGGGCGGGTTCTTCCAATACATCTGGGATGGCGCGTACTGCCTGGAGGGTGATACGCCGCACTTGTTCCAGATCGCTGTCATAGGCCACGCCAATGTTGATGGAGATGCGCCAGGTGGCCTGGCGGCTGTAGTTGCTGATGGGGGTGGTGAAAACTTTGGCGTTGGGTAGTAAAACGTTGTGCCCGTCGTTGGTGAGGAGTTCGGTGGAGCGTAAATCCACGGAAAGCACCCGGCCGCGAAACCCATCAATTTCTACCATGTCCCCTATTTCAAACGGTTTTTGCAGCAGCAATAATAAACCGGCGGTGATGTTCTGGCTGATGTCTTGCAGGGCAAACCCAACGGTAAAACCGAGAATGCCCAACCCGGCCAGGAAGGCGGTCAGTTCAAATTCCACCTGTTGCAGGGAAACGGCCGTTCCCAACAAAATGATGCCCCAACGTATGACATGAAACAGCAGCAACGTCACTCCGGGATCGGCCCGCCGCCGTTCCATGATCCGGCGTACCAAACGGCTGATCAGGTTTGCTACATAAATAAAAATAATAAATAGAACCAGTGCCGCTATTAACTTGGGTAAAAAAGTTAAAAAATCTGCCAGAAGTTGTTGCAAATAATCCAGAGGCATCGTGTCTCCTCGTTGTGATACCGACAAAGGGCATAAATTAATATTGGGTCTTTCGGATTTTGTGGGGTTTGCTGTGAAACGTAAAACGTGAAACGTGAA
>CAZPEJ010000542.1:0-3919 GCA_964585465.1 uncultured Ardenticatenaceae bacterium | reverse complement strand
CCATTTCTCGCAGCACTTACAAAAATCGCCTCTCTGTTTATCTCGGTTTTGAATATAAAAAGAATGATCCTACTATTTACGATGTTTTGGAAAGCAGACAATCCGTTGCTATCCAAAACGCTGTACGCTTGTTTAATGGATATGGAGATAAACCTAACCCTGCCTATGATAACCCTTCGACAACTGTGCATTTATTAGTTGAGGCTTTACGAGAAGTAGCAGTTTGAAGCACAATTGGATCATTTCTAGTCATAAATTCTCTTATAAAATTGAAGAAGCCTGCTGAGTTGCAGGCTTTGTTTTTATGAAAGGTGAAACTAATGAATCAAGATTTAAGTTCAATCTCTGAAAAATTTACGTTTGGTGGTGATATTGTGTGGCGACCAACGGCCGTTTCTATGCCACACACCCACTTACAAAAATTTATGGATCAACACGGCCTCGCCAGCTATGCCGACCTGATGACCCGCTCCACAACCGACATTCCCTGGTTCACCGAAGCTATCCTGCAATACCTGGACATTCAATTCCAACGGCCGTATTCCCAAGTGGTAGATTTGTCGCACGGCATCCAACGGCCGAACTGGTGCGTGGGCGGCCAACTCAACATCATTCACAACTGCCTGGATAAATGGGTCGCCAACCCGGCTACCCAAAACAACCCCGCCCTGGTTTGGGAGGGTGAAGAAGGGGCCAGCCACACCTTGAGTTACAGCCAACTGGCTGCCGAAGTCAACCGATGCGCCAACGCCTTACGCGGTTTAGGGCTGGGCAAAGGGGATGGTATTGGCCTGTACATGCCCATGACCCCCGAAATTGCCATCGCCCTGCTGGCGATTGCCAAAATTGGCGGGGTGATTTTGCCCCTATTCTCTGGGTATGGGGCGGGAGCTATCGTGTCGCGGCTGGCAGATGCCGAAGCCAAAGCGTTGTTTACGGCCGATGGGGCATACCGGCGCGGTGGGGTAGCAGCCATGAAACCGGTTGCCGATGAAGCCGCCGCCCAGGTGAACAGCTTGCAACACATGATTGTCTTGCGGCGCACCGGCAACGAGGTGGTGATGAAAAACGGCCGAGATCATTGGTGGCACGATCTCATTCCACCCCAATCCCCACAAGCCGACCCCGAACCCACCCACGCTGAAGACCGACTGATGATTATTTACACCTCTGGCACCACCGGACGGCCGAAAGGGGCCGTCCATACTCATTGTGGGTTTCCCGTCAAGGCTGCCCAAGACATGGCCTTTGGCACCGATGTTCACCCTGGTGACACCATTTACTGGATGACCGACATGGGTTGGATGATGGGCCCCTGGCTGGTGTTCGGTTCATTGCTGTTGGGGGCGGCCTGTTTTTTGTATGATGGCGCGCCCGACTACCCCGCTCCAAACCGATTGTGGGAATTGGTAGAACGGCACAAAATCACCCAGTTGGGGGTATCGCCCACGCTCATTCGTGCTTTGATGGTGCATGGAGATAACCCGGTGAAACAGCACAATCTGGACTCCATTCGCTGTTTTGCTTCGACGGGTGAACCCTGGAACCCTGACCCCTGGTTGTGGTTGTTCAATGTGGTGGGGGGTGGAAAACGGCCGATTATCAACTACTCCGGTGGCACAGAAATCGCAGGCGGCATTGTCATGGGCAACCCCATCCTGCCCCTCAAACCAGCCGCTTTTGCCGCTGCCTGCCCTGGCATGGCAGCGGATGTGGTGGACGAAAACGGCAACCCGGTTCGCAACCAGGTTGGTGAACTGGTCATCCGCGCCCCCTGGATTGGCATGACTCGTGGCTTTTGGCGCGACGAACAACGGTATCTGGACACCTACTGGTCACGTTTCAAGGATGTGTGGGTACATGGGGATTGGGCCGCTATTGACGAAGATGGCATGTGGTACATTCTCGGCCGTTCCGACGACACCATTAAAGTGGCAGGCAAACGGCTTGGCCCGGCCGAAGTGGAATCGGTGTTGGTGAACCATGTGGCGGTGACAGAAGCGGCCGTTATTGGCGTGCCACACGAAGTAAAAGGTAACGAAGTTGTCTGTTTTTGTGTACTGGCACCAGGGCATGAACCCACAGAGGCTCTGCGGAATGAGTTGAGAAACAAAATTGTTACCGAACTGGGCAAACCCCTGGCCCCTAAAGAAATCTGGTTTGTGGCCGACATCCCCAAAACCCGCAATGCCAAAGTGATGCGGCGTATCATTCGTTCCGCTTACCTGGGGCAAGACCCTGGTGATACGTCCAGTTTGGTGAATCCGGCGGCAGTGACAGAGATTCGGCGTGGGGTGTAGAAAAGAAAAAACCGAGTTTTCCCCAAAACTCGGTTTCGTGTTGGTGGTGCTAACTGGACTTGAACCAGTGACCTTGGGCTTATGAGTCCCGCGCTCTGCCAACTGAGCTATAGCACCAAAAGCGGAGGAAATTATAACGAATTTATGGTGGAGTGCCAAATTTGGCTTTGCATTTTCACCCGTAAACCCCACTGAAGTGGGAACTATGAACTGGATTGAGCCGTTTTAATCTGGCGCATGATGATCCAGGCCAGAGCCATAAACAGGGTGCTGAAGGGAAACAACCAGCGATATTGATTGTCCATGAACTCAACGGTGATGCCGCCTAACGTTGGCCCAATAACGGCCGCTAATTGGGAAGCAAAGTAATACAACCCGGTAAAAGCCCCAATTTGCCCTTCATCCCCCCCGTAGTCATACACCAGGGGCAGGCTGTTGACATTGATACAAGCCCATAACAGCCCCGCCACCAGCAATACCCCCACAAAGGTGGCTGTTCCTTGAATGAGAAAGTAGCTGACCAGGAAAAGAAACGTCAACCCCAATAACCCAACTTGAATCATTCGGCCGCGCCCGTATCGGCTGCCCAAGAACCCGGCCGGAACGGCAAAAACCAGGAAAGCCAGAGAGACCGAACCAGCGTAAATAGAAGCTGTGCCAGGGGCTAACCCCAGGGTAAAAACCCCAAAAGAGGAAAGCCCGGTTTCCAGGGCACTAAAGGAGATAAACCAGAACAAAATAGCCAGCAGGACAAGCAGTAAGTTTCGGTTGGGGTTCCGCAGGACGGTTTGTAAATTTGCCAGGACGTTATCTTCGCTGGTGTCGCGGGAAACAGCGAGTTGTTTTGGCTCTTTCACCCCCCACAAAACGACGGTGCAGGCTGCTACCAATAAAACAGCCCCGCCGATAAAAGGGGCAGAACGGCCGAAGTTCTCAAACAGCACCCCACCCGCAAAAAAGGCCAACAATCCCCCAATCCCCCCCATCAAATTGATGAGTCCATTCGCCTGACTACGGTCTTGTGGCCGATACAAATCCCCTAACCAGGCCACAGTGGGAGACCGAAAAATCGCCATACCAAAGTTGGTGATGAGGATAAAAACAGCCAGGGAAACGGCCGTTTGGGCAAACGGAAGCCACACAAACCCCACCACCGCCAATGGCACCCCTAACAAAATCCACCCCTTGCGCCGCCCAAACCGGTTCCACGTCCGGTCACTCTTTGCCCCCACCCAGGGCTGCACAAACACATTCACCAGGTTATCCCAGGTCATGATAAACAGAGCCAGCGAAGGAGCCAGCCCAAACCCCACCACATCGGGAATCGTTCGCCCCTCTGCCAACAACTGTGCCTCAAATTGGGGATTACCAGCTTGTAGGAAAATCGGAATGTATTGGTTAAAAATAGGCCATATGACACTGATTCCTAAAAAACCAAACCCAACAAGCAAAGTTGTGGTGTAATCAAACGGTTTATGTGTAGAATCCACGAGTAACCTCCATTGGTAGCCAATAGCTGACAGCTGATAGCTGATAGCTGATAGCTGTCAGCTAACAGCTAATACTATCCCAGGCAGGAGAAAATCGCATGGAAATCGCACAAATTGAGGCATTTTTAG
>CAZPEJ010000541.1:0-3922 GCA_964585465.1 uncultured Ardenticatenaceae bacterium | reverse complement strand
GTTTTGCCGGATGAACAGGTGAAGCAGGCGCAGGCCCATAAACTGATCGAAATGACTGAACAGCGAGTGGCAGAGTTGAACCAGAAAATTGATGAAATGACCTTCTTGCGTGATGCCTTGTTGGCTAATTTACAAACCTTGCAACAAACAACAGAGATTACCCAATCTCCAATCGCTAATTTTTAATTTTTCATACGATGCCCTGATTGGGAACTGGAGGGGGAATGGAACTGCTTGAATCGTCTATTAACAGCCGGAGTGATGAGTATAAAAATAATTATGCGGCGATGCAGGTTTTGGTGGCAAATCTTCAGGAGAAGCTGGCTTTGGGGCGGGCAGGCAATCCGCGTGGGGCAGCCAAAATGGTGCAACGGGGGAAATTGTTGCCCCGCGAGCGGGTGGAACGGCTGTTAGACCCTGGCACCCCCTTTCTGGAGCTTTGCCCTCTGGCTGCCATTGGCCTGTATAACAATGAAACGATTGGAGCTTCTACGGTTTCTGGTATTGGGGTAGTGAGTGGGGTGGAGTGTTTGTTGATGTTTAGCGACCCGACGATTAAAGGGGGGGCGATTTATCCGTTGGGATTGCAGAAAAATTTGCGGATGCAACAAATTGCTCTGGAAAATCGGTTGCCGGTGGTGTTGGGGATTGAATCGGCCGGGGCCAATCTGGAGTATCAGGCGGAAATGTTTGTGGAAGGGGGGCGGGCGTTTGCGAATCAGGCCCGGCTGTCGGGGGCCGGGATTCCTCAGGTGGCGTTGGTGTTTGGCTCTTCGACGGCCGGGGGGGCGTATAATGTGGGGTTAAGCGATTATACGGTGTTGGTGCGGGGTAAGTCGAAGGTGTTTCTGGGTGGGCCACCATTGGTGAAGATGGCAACGGGGGAGGTGGTGGATGATGAAACGTTGGGTGGGGCGGAGATGCACACGGCCGTTTCTGGGCTGGCAGATTATCTGGCGGAGGATGACGCGGATGCGATTCGGATCGGCCGTTTTATCATGTCACAACTTCACACCTCCAAACCCCAGGCCACTCAACACCGACGCAGAACCCCCGAACCACCCCATTACGATCCAGACGAGTTATTGGGCATTATTCCGGCTAACGACCGTATTCCCTTCGACGTGCGCGAAATTATTGCCCGGCTGGTAGATGGCTCCCGTTTTTTGGAATTTAAGCGCGACTATGGCCCGACGTTGGTGTGTGGGCACGCCTACCTTAACGGTTATCCGGTGGGTATTTTGGGCAACAACGGGGTGTTATTTTCGGAGTGTGCCCACAAAGCCACACAATTTATCCAATTGTGCAACCAATCCCGCACGCCGCTCATTTATTTACACAATATCACCGGTTTTATGGTGGGCACGCGGTATGAGCGGGGGGGTATGATTAAACATGGTTCTAGCATGATAAACGCAGTGGCAAATAGCAGCGTGCCCCAGTTTTCGGTCATTGTAGGCGGGTCTTATGGGGCGGGGAATTATGCCATGTGCGGCCGGGGTTATGACCCCCGGTTTATTTGGGCGTGGCCCAATAGCCGGGTGGCGGTGATGGGTGGGGAGCAGGCGGCGGGTGTTTTGGCGATTGTGCAGGAGGAAGCGATGCGGGCGCGCGGGCAGGAGCCAGACCGGAATGTTATTCAAATGGTGCAGATGATGACCCGACAAAAGTTTGATGAGGAATCTACTGCTTATTTCGGCACGGCGCGGTTGTGGGATGACGGGATTTTGGATCCGCGAGATACCCGTCAGGCGTTGAGTGTGGCGTTGTCGGTGGCACATAACGTGGATTTTGTTTCGGCCGGGGCACCTGCTTATGGGGTTTTTCGGCCGTGAGGGTTCGCCAGTAAAGGAAACAGGCATGATACAAAAGCTGCTAATTGCTAATCGGGGAGAAATTGCGTGTCGTATTATGCGGACGTGCCGCCGCCTGGGTATTTTTACGGTGGCGGTGTATTCTCAGGCGGATGTGGGGGCGCGGCATGTGCGGGAAGCGGATGAAGCGGTTTACCTGGGTGGGTCAGCGGCTGGTGATTCCTATTTGTTTGGGGAAAAGCTGATCGCGGCGGCTAAACGGACGGGGGCTGATGCCGTTCACCCTGGGTATGGTTTTCTAGCAGAAAACGCTGCTTTTGCGCGGGCGTGTGCGGCGGCGGGGTTGTTATTTGTGGGGCCGGAACCTGCCGCGATGGAGCTGATGGGGAATAAGCGGGCTGCCAAATTGCAAATGGAGGCGGTCGGGGTTCCTGTTTTGCCTGGGTATCATGGGGAGGATCAGACGGATGAGAGGTTATCGGCCGTTTCCCACACCATTGGTTTTCCTTTGATGATTAAAGCCGCTGCCGGTGGGGGTGGTAAAGGGATGCGGCTGGTACACACCCCAGACTCTTTGCTGCCAGCCCTGGCGGCGGCGCGGCGAGAGAGTTTGGCTGCTTTTGGCTCGGATGACCTGATTCTGGAAAAGGCTCTGTTAAACCCGCGTCACATTGAGGTGCAGGTGTTTGGTGATCAACATGGGCACATCATTCACCTGGGAGAACGGGATTGTTCGGTGCAGCGGCGGCAGCAAAAGGTGATTGAAGAGTCGCCTGCGGTGGGCATTTCGCCAGCGTTACGGGCAGTTTTGGGGCAAACGGCCGTTCAAGTAGCAACGGCCGTTCATTACAGCAACGCCGGAACTGTCGAATTTTTGTTGGATGCAGACCATCGTTTTTACTTTTTGGAGATGAATACCCGTATTCAGGTGGAACACCCGGTCACAGAGTGCCTGACGGGTATTGACCTGGTGGAGTGGCAATTGCGAGTTGCCGAGGGAGAGCCGCTCCCGCTTTCCCAGGAACAGGTTTCATTCCAGGGGCACGCCATAGAAGCCCGTGTGTATGCGGAAAACCCGGCCAACCACTTTTTGCCGGTCACGGGGCCGGTTGCGCTGTGGCGCGAGCCATCTGACGAGGGGATACGGGTGGACAGTGGGTTGCTGTCCCAAGATGCCATCTCCATTTATTACGATCCGATGATTGCCAAAATTATTGCACATGGCCCAGACCGGCAAACGGCGCGGCGGCGTTTGCTGCGGGCGTTGGCGGAAACCCGGCTGGTTGGCCTGATACACAATATCCCATTTTTGCAGGCAGTGGTGGCACACACGGCTTTTGCTGGTGGGGAAGTGACAACCCAGTTTATTCCTATCTGGTTTGCCGACTGGCAGCCCAAAACGGTGGAGGGAATACGGCCGTTGATTGCTGTCTCCATTTGTCAATTCTGGCAACACCCCAAACCCGATACCACTCTAGGCTACTGGCGCAATTCTGCCAATCGGCCGCTTTTGTACCCCTATCAAAATCACACCCCGGTTGCTCTGCTGCCCCAGGCTGACCATTTTATTTGCCAGGTGGATGGGGTGACGTACACGGCAACGGCTGAATGGAAGACTTCCCAGGACTGGGTGACTTCCCAGGACTGGGAGACTTCCCAGGAACTGGTTTTGACGCTGGATGGACATCGCTGCCAGTTGACAGTGGTGCAGGTGGCAGGGCAGTGGTGGGTGGCATCGGCTGAGGGTAATATGGTGGTGACTCCTCTGTCGTTGTTGCCAAAACCGGCCGTTGCTGCCGATGCAGGTGGCTCTTTGCGGGCACCGATGCCGGGAGTGGTGTTGGCGGTGATGGTGCAGGTGGGGCAGGTGGTGGAAAAGGGGCAAGGATTGTTAAAACTGGAAGCGATGAAGATGGAGCATACGATTCGCAGCGCGGCGGCTGGGGTGGTAACGGCCGTTTTTTACCAACCCGGCGATCAAGTAGAGGCAGATGCTCAACTGCTCAGGATTGAGGTAGGGGATCTGGTTGACTGACAAATGTTATTTTCATCGGCTGCGGCAACGGATAGAAACGGATAAACGGATGGCTAATCAAGAACTATCCGCT
>CAZPEJ010000540.1:0-3926 GCA_964585465.1 uncultured Ardenticatenaceae bacterium | reverse complement strand
TGCGCCTCTGCGCGACCTACTAAACGTGGCAAAGAATAAAGAACGGCTCGATAAATTATTAGTGGAACGAGGGTTGGCAGAGACCCGCGCCAAAGCTCAGGCTTATATTTTGGCCGGGGAGGTATTGGTGAATGGGGAACGGGCAGACAAAGCAGGAACGGCCGTTCCCACCGATGCCACCCTGGAACTAAAAAACAAACTACCTTATGTCGGTCGGGGCGGGTACAAACTGGCTGCTGCCCTGGAACAGTTCCACATTGAGGTAAACGGCCGTCTCTGTGCCGACGTAGGAGCCTGTACGGGTGGGTTTACCGACGTGCTGCTGCAACAGGGGGCTGCCAAAGTGTATGCCATTGATGTGGGGTATGGGCAGTTGGATTGGAAACTGCGCCAGGATGCGCGGGTGGTTGTGCTGGAACGCACCAACGCCCGTTACCTGGAAACCCTGGGTGAACCTGTCACTTTTGTCTGCATTGATGTCTCCTTCATCTCCCTCAAACTTATCTTACCCGCCGTGCAACAGTGGCTCACGGCCGATTTTGATGTAGTAGCCCTGGTAAAACCCCAATTTGAGGCTGGGCCAGAACAAGTGGGCAAAGGGGGCATTGTGCGGGATTCGGCCGTTCACCAGGCCGTCGTGGACGACATCACCACCTGGGCCGCCACCCACCAGTTCACCGTCGCCGGACTGATGCGCTCCCCGGTCACCGGCTCCGATGGTAATGTAGAATTTTTACTTTGGTTACAAAGAAATGGGAGGTTAGAGATTGGAGATTGGTAATTTTTAATCTCCCAACTTAACCATGAAACGATTCCTCTGGTTTCTCCTGATTTTTCTAGGTCTGCCTGGGCTGCAAACCCAGGCCCAAACGGAACCGGGTCAGCCCCACACGGTGATGCCTGGGGATACCTGGGTTGCGCTGGCCTGGCGGTACGGGGTAAACCAGGAAACATTGCGGGGGTTGAATCCACACATGAACCAGCAACGCCAGCCCACCATTGGGGATACGGTTTGGTTACCTCTTCAAGGGGTAGAGCAATTGGGTCGGTTGGTGCGCCCGGCCGCAGGAGGATTATGGGAAACGGCCGTTCAATTCGCCACCTCCCCCTGGTTTCTTGCCAACCAAAACGGGCTGCTTTCCCCCTACCGCCCCCTGTTCCACCGCCCCCTGTTTGTGCCGGGTGGCAGCGAGCCACCACGAGACCTGCCCATTGGTTTTGCCACTCTGGAACTATCCCAGATTCCAGCCCATCCAGGGCAGGCCCTGGCCTTTCGCACCCTGACAGATGCCCCCATAGAAACAACCGTGAAGTTAGATGATTTAACCGGCAATGTGGTGGGAAACGGCCGTTATCTGGTGGGGTTATTGGCAACGGGCGCATTTTTTATGGGCAACAACGGGCTAAATATCGGCAAAACGGCCGAACTCGCCATTACCCCCGCCAACTCCCCTGCCTGGTTCCAACCCATACGTTTTAGCGATAACAACTGGGAATTTCAACAATTGACCCTGACCGGCAGTGCAGCCGCCATTGACCAGGAATCTATCCAACAAGAACGGGAGCGGCTTTTCCAAATCTGGACCCAAATCACCCCCACACCCCAGTGGAACACCCCCTTCCAACTACCTATCAATGATTTTTTGACAATTAGCTCCCCCTATGGTGCCCGCCGCTCCTACAATGGCGGGCCATACCGCACCTATCACGAAGGGTTAGACTTTAGTGCCTACGCAGGCACACCCGTGTACGCCCCCGCAGGTGGCACAGTGGTTCTCGCCGAGCCGTTGTATGTGCGGGGTGGGGCGGTTATTCTCGATCATGGGCTAGGTATCTACAGCGGGTATTACCACCTGTCCAGCGTTGCGGCTACGGCCGGGCAGGTGGTTCACCCTGGGGATTTTTTGGGCGAAGTCGGCACCACTGGCCTCTCCACCGGTAATCATTTACATTGGGATTTGTTAGTCGCCGCCACCTGGGTAGACCCGGCCGCCTGGCTGGAACAAGACCTGGCTTGTTGGATATTGGCAGGGTTGGGGCAGCCGTGCAAGGCGTGATCGAGTTTTGAGTTTCCAGTTTTGAGTTCAAAGTTTCAGGTTCGCTCTTCGCTCCTCGCTCCTCACCCCTCGCCCTTCACCCCTCCCCCCACCAGTACTTATGGCCTATCAACCTTGAAAAAGCGTGAAGCCAGAGTAAACAAGGTTGTGTTTATTCCCCATTTCAGCGAAAATACAGGGCAAAATGTAGAGAATGATACTACCGTAATATGGACTCCCCAAATCTGAACATCACCCCCCGTTACGACGTATTAGAAATAATTGGGCGGGGTGGCATGGGTATTGTTTACCGGGCAACTGACCGTTTAACGAGGGAAATTGTAGCTTTGAAACAAGTTACCTCTACCGACAAGTTGCTGGTCTCTTTTACTGTCCCAACCAACCAGGCATCGGCCGATTTGCGGTTAGCCCTGGCGCATGAGTTCCAAGTATTAGCCGGTTTACGTCACCCCAACATCATCAGCGTGTTGGATTATGGCTTCGACGCAGCCCAACAACCCTTTTTCACTATGAACTACCTGCCAGAAGCCAAAACGATTTTGGCTGCTGGTGAGGGGCAACCCCTGGGGCGTAAATTGGAACTTTTGGAACAACTGCTCCAGGCTCTCGCTTATTTACATCGGCGCGACACCCTGCACCGCGACCTGAAACCCGAAAACATCCTTGTTAGCGGCGATCTAGTGCGGGTTCTGGACTTTGGCCTAGCAGCCAGCCCCAAAACGGGAAACTCACAAGGGGGCACAGCCTTTTACACAGCCCCCGAAATTTGGGACAACCAACCCTACACGGCGGCAGCCGACCTGTTCGCAACGGGCATCATTGCCTGCGAAATTTTGACGGGGCACCACCCCTTTCATCCCCTGGATCATACCCTGGTAGATCGGATGTTGACGGCCGAACCAGATTTGCATGGCATTGAGCCAAAACTGGCAGCCGTGATTCGTCAACTGCTGGCAAAAGAGCCTGCTCAACGGTTTCAGCAACCCGATGGGGTGTTGGTTGTTTTGGCCGAAGCAACAGGCCGCACCTTGCCCGAAGAAACACCTGCCATCCGTGAGAGCTTTTTGCAGGCTGCCACCTTTGTGGGGCGAAAAGTTGAGATGGAGCAGTTGACCACCGCTTTGCAGCAAACACGAGATGGTCAGGGTTCGGGCTGGTTGATTGGTGGCGAAAGTGGAGCGGGTAAATCCCGGCTGATCAATGAATTAAGGACGAGAGCTTTAGTTGAAGGATTTGTGGTATTTAATGGGCAGGGTCTCAGCGATGCGGGCGCTCCATACCAGTTATGGCGCGAACCGTTACGCCACTTGCTGGTGACGCTACCAGATGTTAATGAGTTGACGGCCAGTATTTTGCAGCCGTTGGTGCCAGACATCGCCCAACTGTTGGGGCGCGAGGTGCCGCCCGCCCCCGACGTTACTACCGAAGTGGGGCAACAACGGTTAGTGACGACAATCGCACAACTCTTTCGCCAATACCCACACCCGGTCTTGTTGGTTTTGGAAGATTTGCAGTGGGTGGATGAGAGTTTATTGCCGTTGGCGGCGTTGGTGCGCGGGATTCAGACCCATACGGTGATGGTGGTTGCCAGTTATCGGGAAGAGGAACGGCCGTCTTTGCCCCAACAATTACCCCAGATGCAGTTGTTGCACTTGGGGCGGTTATCCGACGGTGAAACGGCCGTTTTAGCCAGGTCAATCCTCGGTTCTGCCGCGCAACAACCACAATTAGTACACTTTTTGCAACGCGAGACGGAAGGAAACACCTTTTTCCTGGTCGAAGTCATCCGGGTATTAGCCGAGGAAGCTGGCCGGTTGCAAGTGATCGCCCCCCACCATTTGCCAGCCCATATGTTTCCAGAGGGAATCC
>CAZPEJ010000539.1:0-3927 GCA_964585465.1 uncultured Ardenticatenaceae bacterium | reverse complement strand
GAAACGTAAGACGTGAAACGTGAAACGTGAAACGTGAAATTTCTCTGGTCACGTTTCACGTTTCATTGGTTATCAACCCCCTGAGTTCCTAAAAAACCTAAACATTATCTTTATGCTCCGACTGTTTCCCGGCCGTTTTGTAATATGGTCATAAATTTTTCGATCTCTTCGATGGTGTTGTAACAGTGGAAGGAGAGACGGATGTAGGGGTTGCCGGGAGCATCCAGATGTTTGACGACGTTGATTTGTTGTTCTTTCAGGTAGTTCACCAGGGCATCTGTTTTTTCCAGGCTCAGGCCGGTGGCAAAGGTGGTGATGGGGCCGTACTGTTGTGGTTGGGTGGGGGTGATGACGTGGTAGCCGAGTTGTGTCAGGTGGTGGCTGGCAACGGCCGTTAATCCCTGGGTGTGGGTGTCAATCTGTGCGATGCCTAACTCCTGCAAAAAACGGACACTCTCCAACATACCAATCAGCCCTACCAGATTCCCTGTGCCCATGCTAAACCGTTGCGCTCCAGGTAACAGCGTTAAATCGTATGCCAGCCAATGCAGAAAATCTTTGGTAGCGTTCCCGCCAATTATGCGCGGGTTTAAGGTCTCGGCAACGGCATCGCGTACATACATGAAGCCGATGCCTGGCGGAGCCAGCAGCGATTTTTGCCCACCGGTTGCTAATACGTCAATGTTCATGGTCTGTACATCAATTGGCATGTGACCGATGGCTTGAATGGCATCCACTACGAATAGAATCCCTCGTTCGCGGCAAAAGGCCCCGATGGTTGCCAGGTCGCTACGGTGGCCGCTAAAAAATTGGATGGCACTGGCAGCAATCAGACGAGTGTTTTTGTCTACCAACGGCCGTAAAGCCTCCATCGTCAACCCCCCATTAACGGCCGGAACTTGCCGCACCTCCACCCCATCCCGCTGTAAACTCATCCAGGGGTAGGCATTGGCGGGAAACTCCACCTCGCAAAAGAGCAAGTTGTCTCTCGGCCGCCAGGCGATAGATTGGGCAATGGCGTTGATGGCGGCCGCAGTGGTGGTGACAGGTACAATTTCCTGTTCCGCCCCGGCATGAATCAGAGCCATCACCTCCTGTTTGAGTGCGGCCAGGGCTTCCATGCCGTCGGTCATCCAAAAGTTAGAGGGGTTTTCTGCCAGCTTTTCGATTGCCACCACCATTTTTTCTTTGCTGCGGGTGGGCAGGGGTGAGATGCTTGCATGGTTAAAGTAGATATAATTGGCACTGTTGGGAAATTGAGTGTGGCGCAAATGTTGTATGTTATACATAGAGGGAATTCCTGTTGCATATTGCGTAAAGATGACCTTCTGCAACATACACAATGAGTAACTTTGTAACACTTCTAAAAAGCTGAAAGCTGATAGCTGACAGCTAATAGCCAATTATACCAAAGATGGAATTAACAACTGAAGTTTTGCTGTTGGCCTATAGCCAGGGTGTTTTCCCGATGGCGCACAGCGACGGCCGTATTTATTGGTATGATCCTCATCCCCGTGCCATCATTCCTTTGGACGCTTTTCACATCCCTCGCTCGTTACAACGGGTGGTGAAAAACGGCCGTTTTACCATTCGCGCCGACACAGCTTTTCGTCAGGTGATGGAAGCGTGTGCCACCCCAGCCGCAGGGCGGGAAGACACCTGGATTAACCAGGAGTTTCTGGAAGCCTACACACATCTGCACCAGCTAGGGTTTGCCCATAGCGTGGAAGCCTGGTTTGGGGATGAACTGGTTGGCGGGTTATATGGGGTGACGTTGGGCGGTTTTTTTGCGGGTGAAAGTATGTTTAGCCGTGTAGACAACGCCAGCAAAGTAGCTCTGGTACACCTGGTAGCCCGTTTGCGGCGTGGCGGCTTTCAACTGCTCGACACTCAGTTTATGACAGAACATTTGCGCCGTTTTGGCACCATCGAAATCCCACGCAACGAATACAAACGGCGTTTAGCCAAAGCCTTGCAAGTGCAGGGCCAGTGGGGCGACGCATTTTAGCTATCAGCTATTAGCTGAAAGCTGATAGCTGATAGCCGATAGTTACCAAGGAGCATTCCTATGAACCCAAACTTAAAACCCTTAGACCCTGATGATGTACGCCTTTTCAGCGGCCGATCCAACCCAGAACTGGCTGACAAAATTGCCCAATACCTGGGGGTTTCTCTGGATGAAACCCGCTTTTCCCGTTTTAGCAACGACAATTTGTTTGTGCAGTTGGGGGCCAGTGTGCGCGGCCGGGTGGTTTATATCATTCAATCCCTCACCCCACCTGTGAGTGATAACTTGTTGGAATTACTCATGATGCTGGATATTGCCAAAAATGCTGCCGCCCGCGAAATTCATGCCATCATTCCCTACTTTTCTTATGCCCGTTCCGATAAAAAAGATGCCCCCCGTATCTCGATTACGGCCCGGCTGGTGGCTGATTTGTTGGCGACGGCCGGGGTTCACCATGTCATGACCATGACGTTACACTCGCCACAGGTGCATGGTTTTTTTAGTGTTCCCACCGACCCGTTGACAGCGCGGGGGCTGTTTGTGGAGCATTTTCGGCAACAAACTCTGGACCCCCATCAGATGGTGGTGGTGTCTCCCGATTCGGGGCGGGCCAAGGCAGCCGCCCGTTTTGCCCAATTGTTGGGGTTGCCGGTGGCTTCGGCGGAGAAGGAGCGTCTTTCTGATACTCAGGTGAAAATTAGTGGGTTGATTAAACGGCAGGTACAAGGATTTGATCATGCTTTGATTTATGATGATGAGATTGCAACGGGTGGGTCGGTGATGGAGTTGAGTTATTTGTTGCTGGAAAGTGGCATTCGCAAAATTACCTTGATTTGTACTCATGGTTTGTTTTTAGGTAAGGCGTTGGCCCGAATAACGGCCGTTCCTGAAATTTGCGAAATTGTCACTACCGATACCGTTTATCTGCCTCTGGAGAAACGTTTGCCCAATATGACGGTGCTTTCCGTCGCCTCGGTAATTGGCGAAGCTATCCGCCACAATTACTGCCACGAATCTATTGGCAGTCTTTTCTCTTTTTGGGAAGGGGCAGAGTGAAAGTAAATACTGTATGGCGTAATCAGGTTCTTACGCACTACCCTTCATAGGAGTAAAACATGTTTAATGAACGAGAAGACGACTTTACAATGGCCTTTCAAGATAGTGCTGACAAGTTGACTGTGTTGTTGATTCATGGGTTTCCCCTGAACGCGGGCATGTGGCAGTTGCAGATGGAGGATTTGTCCAGCCTGGCCCGGCTCATTGCCCCCGATTTACGTGGGCATGGCATGTCGGGCGGCACGTCGGGTGTTTATACGATGGAGTTGTTTGCCGAGGATTGTGCCGGGCTGCTGGATCATCTGGCGATTGACCGCCCGGTGGTGTTGTGTGGTCTCTCGATGGGGGGGTATGTGGCGTTAGAGTTCTATCGTCGCCATCCCGAACGGGTGGCTGGATTGATTTTGGCCGCCACACGGGCAGGGGCCGATTCGGCCGAGGCAAAGGCAAACCGCGAAAAAACTGCAACGGCCGTTCGCACGGAAGGCCCACAAATCGTTGTCGAGGCGATGTTGCCCAAATTATTAGCTGCCCCCACCTACCAGGAAGACCCGGAACTGGTGCAATTTGTCAAAGAAATTATGCAACAAACCTCTACGGAAGGCATGATGGGGGCGTTATTGGGAATGCGCGACCGGCCCGATTCAACCTCCACCCTGGCTGAGATTGACGTGCCGACGTTAATCATTCACGGGGAACTTGATACCCTGATCCCACCCAGAGAGGCAGCTCTGATGCACGAAGCCATTGCCGATTCCCAACTGGTCATCATTCCCGGAGCTGGGCATTTGCCCAATCTGGAGAAACCGGATGAGTTTAATGATGCGGTGGCCGACTTTTTAGAGCTTTTGGCTGATGAAGAG
>CAZPEJ010000538.1:0-3935 GCA_964585465.1 uncultured Ardenticatenaceae bacterium | reverse complement strand
CGCACGCGGGTAACGCGGATGGAACGGATGCACGCGGATAAGACCAGAGAAAAAATCCGCGAAAACCCGTCAAATCTGCGTCATCCGCGTTCCATTGCGAAACTGCTAGAAAAATCGGGCATTATTGCCAAATCCGGTAAGGCATCACTCAAGGCTTCCATGGTGGGGATCAACACCTCGTAGTTGCTGCGGAGTAGCTCAATCAGTTCAGCAATGACCCGCAAGGCCCAGTTTATATCTTCGCCACGTTGCTGGTAGGTTTGCACAATGTGGGCCACCAGCAATTGATCCACCGGCACGGCCCCACCCGCCACCCGCAAAATGAGCCGCAGATACCCTAATTTCTCGGTGAACAGGCGCACTTCGGCCGGGGTAGCCAGGTACACCGGGTCAAGATTTAAGGGGGGACGCGGTGGTAATCCATAATTCATCGCCTGCCCCTGGGCATACCCGACAGCCAAAACGCTCATTTCAATAGGCAAGAGGCGATTGCTGCGCTGGTCTTCTATCACTTCCTGGCGCGGGCTTTCGGTCATTACCAGGCGGCGAATGAGTTGGTCGTCGTCCATATTGATATTAAAAATGAGGCCAAAAATGGCTTCTTGCCCGTTAAGCGGCTGGGCTTTTACCAGGCAACCAAAACTGGGGCCAGCGAGCTGGTTGACACGACAACCTACGGCAAAACCACTGGTAGCAGCACGAAGAATACGGCCGATTTCAATCATATTACGCTCTTTGATCAGTGATCAGTACCCAGTCATCAGCAGGGAATTACCAGAGGAAACGTATCTTCAAAAACCTGATAAGAACTTACGAAAACCTGTTCACTGTCCACTGTCCACTGTCCACTGCTCACACACCTTCAAACCTTGTTTTCCCACTGCGGGCCAAATCTTTTGATAACTGTTTGGCGGTGATGTGCCCGTCCAGGCCATAGGCACTCATTTTCAAGCCAATACGAAAGTCTAACTCTTCTTGTTCGCGGTGGGTGACAACCGCAATTTCGTCGGCGCGGGTGATGATATAGGGATAACGGCCGATAATCTGGCATTGGTCATAAATTAAAGCATGAACGGCAGAAACGGCCGTTTCATCTATCGCCACCCACAACGGAATATCCACACGCGCAATTTGGTCTGTTTCATACCCGGTTCGCAAATAAAAAAAACAAATTTCATTGAGCGCATCCCGTTCCTTAAACGCCCGATTATGTTGCGAAATATCAAAAAAAACGGCCGTGCGCTCACCGGGTTGTTGCAATACCCGGCCAAAAAGAGCCGTATCGGTCAAATCGGCATAAGGTTCAATCTTGTGAATCGTTTTCAAGTCAAACCCCGGCTCGTTGATTTGTAACGTGTACAACATAGTCAATACCGAGCGTTTGCCGGAGCGATCAATGTAACCCGCCAGCCAGCCACCACTATCGCGCACCTTGGTCATGGCAGCCTGCCACCCTTCTACAACTCTTTGCCCCTCTCCGCCGCTGCCACCTGTAGGCCAGTAAAGTAGCCGTTGATCCACAATTGCCAGCAAAGGGCAGGTGACAGACCGGTATTCCCACGCCTTTTTTGCCAGCATTTCAATCTCTGCCCGGTCACGGCGAATGCTCACCAGGGACGCGCTGACTTCAAAGGGGTCATCTTCGGCCGTTTCGTCACTGCGCGGATAGTTCAACACCGGTTCGGTAAAGGTCGTTGGGGAGATGCCGTAGCCGTGATGGTACACAATGCCACCCACGTTAATCAGGTAATAGGTGTAGGCTGCGTGACGGTCTGGCACAATTTGGGAGCCATCGGCAGCAATCAAAACGGCTTTTTCTGGGCAAGGCGGGGCGGGAATGGGTTGGTCAAGGGGGTAATGGTGGAATAACGGCCGTGCTGCCCGGTAAAATTTCTCGTCCGCCTCCTGCACTGCCCGGTCTAAACAGGCATCTATGTGTTCCCAGGCAGTGGCATGAAGGCGAAGTTTCGTCATAGCAGCTTCCAACTGCTCCTGTTGTTCCTGTTTGCGCTGGCTGGCGTGGCGGGCCATATCAGAAACGGCCGTTGTCAATTTCTCAAATTCCAGAGTCATAGGAAAAGTGTAGCACGGATGAGCTAAGTAGGCGAGCCGGGGAATTGAATACAAAAACCTGAAACCTGAAACTCAACCCGGCCGCCACTGTTCATACTGTGTGGGGGTATCCAGGTCGCGCAAGATGGTGTCTGTTTCGACGGGCAAGCAGTAAAGCGCGTCGGCGTGTCGGCGCAGCAGGTCGCGGGGAGCCGACCCGGCCGGTAAGGCAAGTAACTCGGCAAAATAAGAACGGCCGATAATCACCGGATTCCCACGCTGGTTATCAAAAGTGGGTGCAATCAACTCTCCTTTGCCTTGCCAGTAAGCAGCCAGCAAATGGTTAATCGTCTCCGGTTGCACCATTGGCTGGTCAGCCAGCATCACCAAAACGGCCGAAATATGCTCTGGCAAATGGGAAACGGCCGTTTGCAGAGAAGATAACATTTCCCCGCTAGCATAATGGGGGTTAAAAACCGTTTCCACCCCGGCCGACCGCGCAATTGCCTCTACCTGATCTGCCGCATGACCAGAAACCGTCAGCACCTGATGAACCCAGGCGTTTTTCAAATTTTGCAACGTCTGACCCAAAACCGTTGTCGTACCCCAGGGCAGGGTTTGTTTCGTCTGTCCCATGCGGCTGCCTTCGCCCGCTGCCAGCACAACGGCCGTTACCCGTTTTACCACCTCTTGAACCGGTTGAGGGGAGCGAACAGCCCCAATCACTACCTGGGTGACCGCGTGGTGTTGCAGGGTGTAACAGGCTATCTGGCGGGCAGCGGCCAACGATTCGGCCGTTTCCACCTTGTTAATCAACGGAATGAGCCGCGCCCCAGGCGGAATACCCTTGTTCCCACCCTGGGGATGGGTCAAAATCGTGGCAACGTCCTGCGGTAAAAGCTGGTAATGGCTGGCAGATAGAGAGGAACCCAACAACGCCATAATTTTTTCTGGGCGGTGGGCCACTTTTTCCAGGGGGTGAAACAACGCATCTATGCCGACCACCGGCACCACCAACGTGCTTTCTGGGGGAATCACAGGTTCATGTTCGGCCGGGGCCTTGATGGGACGCATTCGTGAGCCGTCCGCCTCCACCAATACATAATCCACCCCCGGCCGGGAAAACAACTGCCCCGGCAATTCCACTGGCACCCCAAACGCTTTTTCCCCTTCCACCGACCCAATAACCAGGCACGAACCATACTGGCTGATAACTTGCGCCAACATTTGGGCATTTTGGCTCTGTTCGGCCGTCAAAATAGCCCGCGCCAGCTTCATTTGGGCGGCAAAAATGCGGGTAGTTGTTGTCACCACCACTCGCCCCGGCAGCGACTCCGCCAGAGCAAATAACAAACTCGTTTTACCGCCCCCACCAACTATCGAAACCATCGCGGGTGGTTGCAGTTGGAAGGCGGTGGAGAGAGAAATAGATGGGGTCATCTGGTTGAGGTAGCGTATATACTCACAGAGGGCATAAATGGACGTTTTTATTGTGAGATTAGAGATTGGAGATTGGAGATTGACCAATCTCCAATCTCCAATCTCTAATCCCCTTCAGCAAACTGTCAATTGATGACCTTATGCAGTATAACATATTTCCCCCAGGCAATACGTTATACGTTCCTATTCAAAAACGTCAAAATGGCTTCCAGCACCCCACCGCCAACAGCCAGGGCTTTATCGGAGATGGTGAAACAGGCGGAAACATCAGTGCGAGGGTCGATATCGCCAATTTTCAGCCGGGCGGGAACTTCTGTGCCAGGAGCAATAAGACCGCGCAAAACCCCACCAAAGGGAGCTGCTATCGGCTGCCTGGCCACCTCGCCAATTACATCTCCTGCCTTGACTAAATCTCCAATCTCCCACTTCCAGGTGACAATTCC
>CAZPEJ010000537.1:0-3951 GCA_964585465.1 uncultured Ardenticatenaceae bacterium | reverse complement strand
GATACGAACCGCATTTGAAAAAAGTTGGTCGGGAAAGGCCGACGAGAAAGTGGGCAGGTATGTTGGCAAATTTTTCGAGCGCAAACGGAAAGGAACGGCCGTTATTGCCAAAGTAGACGGTAATCATGGTAGGTACACAGTTTCCATTGATGTGATAGATCAGAAAACTTCCTCCAGGTGCAGTTGTTACGTCGGCAAATATGGTTTTTGTCATCATGTCGTGGCACTGGCGCACACCTTTTTGCATGATCCGCTCTCATTTGTGGCTGTTGAACAGAAAACGTTAGAAGAAACCAAAGAACTGACAGATCTTCATGCTTATTTGGAAAGCATCACACTAGACGCTCTGATTCAGGAATTAAAAGGTAAAGGAATTACCCAAAAAGCGTTTGCCGAGGCCATAGGCATGAGTACACAACATTTATCGGCCGTGAAATCTAGCGAACGCAGTCACCACTACTCCTACGAACTGGGAGCCACCAAACTCGCTTGCCTTTGGGTTCTGGAACATTTTACCCCTGGCAAAAACTAATGGAGAAGAAACATGAACTACTATGCTTTGTTTTATCAGGTGGTTGATGATTACCTGGAACGCCGCCCACTTTATCGTAGCGACCACTTGCAACTGGCCCAAGCGGCCCAAACACGCGGCGAACTGTTACTAGGCGGTGCTTTTAGCGACCCGGCCGATGCGGCATTGTTGATATTTCGGACAGCAGATAAGTCGGTGGTGGAAGAATTTGTGCGCCAAGACCCTTACGTACAAAATGGTCTGGTAGCCCGTTGGGAGATTCGAGCCTGGACGGTGGTGATTGGAGCGGAGTAACAATTTGCCGATCTGCAATTCCTACGCTCCAATCTCAATGAAAATGTTCGTTTATGCCCTTTGTGAATATAGGGCGGACGGAAAAGAGGAAACGGTGATCATGTTGTGGGATGTAGATGGGAGGTGAAAGCCTTTATGGAAGCCTATATTCTCGACACTGTGCGAACCCCACGCGGCAAAGCCAGCCCTAAAGGCGGCCTGGCTGGTGTGAAACCGATTGAATTGTTGGCAACGTTGTACCAGGTTTTGCAAGAGCGTAATGGATTGGATACGGCCGTTTTCTCCAACATTGTCCTCGGTTGTGTCACCCAAACGGCCGAACAGGGGGCTAACCTGGCGAAAATTTCTGCCCTTTATGCTGGCTTGGGCGACCACATCCCTGGCCTAACCCTCAACAGCTTTTGCACCTCCGGCCTGGAAGCCATTGGATATGCCGCCACCCGTGTGGCAGCCGGGCTGGATAGTCTGGTCATCGCTGGTGGAGTGGAGTCGGTTTCCCGTGTGCCAATGTTTTCTGACAACGGCCCCTGGTACAACGACCTCCAGGTGAGCCAGCGCACCGGGTTTGTCCACATGGGCATTGCTGCCGACCTGGTAGCCACGCTAGAAGGTTTTGAACGGCCGTTACTGGATGCCTACGGGGTGCGCTCCCACCAACGAGCCGCCGATGCCTGGAAAAACGGCCGTTTTGCCCCTTCCCTCGTCCCCATCAACGGCTTTGCCTACGATGAACACATTCGCCCCGACAGCAGCCTGGAAAAACTGGCCCCCCTGGAGCCAGCCTTTGCCCAGGTGGGAGCCGACGGTGTAGACAGCATGTTGCTGCAACGGTATCCCCACCTGAGCCACATCCGCCATTTGCACCATCGGGGCAACTCGCCAGCCCTGGCTGATGGAGCCGGGCTGGTGTTAGTGGGCAGCCGGGAAACGGCCGATAAACTGGGTTTGCGCCCTCGCGCCCGCGTGCGAGCCATCGCCAGCACCAGTGTAGACCCGGTGGTCATGTTGACGGCCGGGCAAACAGCCATTGAGAAAGTGTTAAAAACGGCCGAATTAACCGTTGCCGATGTGGATTTATTCGAGTTTGCCGAAGCCTTTGCTGCCCTCTGCCTCAAACTACAGCGCGATTTAACCATCCCCGACGACAAACTCAACGTCAACGGTGGCACCATCGCCATGGGTCATGCCTTTGGGGCCACCGGGGCCATCCTCACCGCCACCCTGCTAGACGAACTAGAACGGCGCGACGGCAACATTGGAATCGTTGCCATCAGCGGCGCGGCTGGCCTGGGCGCGGCGATGGTGTTGGAACGGGTTTAATGGGAATTTAACCACGAATCATACGGATGGAACGGATGGACACGGATTTTTAGGAAAATAGAAATAGCGTTTAGGAGTAACAATTTATTAACCTGAACATTTTGCCCGTGAAACGTGAAACGTAAAACGTGATAGTTTCAGGTCACGTTTCACGTTTTACGTTTCATATCCACCATTTACTTGTTCAAGTTATTTAGCATCTAATCCTTATTTGACCTGTGATGATCCCTCCCATCCGTTCAATCTGTGGTTAATCATCTTTTATGAATCGAATTCGCCATTTATTACAATCGGGTTTTATTGTTATCGTGCTGTTGGGGCTGGATAAAGTGGTGGGGCTGGTGCGTGCCCAGTTGATTGGGGCGGCTTTTGGCACCGGGCGCGAATATGATGCCTTTACCGCCGCCAACCAGTTGCCAGAGCTGTTTGTTACCCTTATCTCTGGCGGGGCGTTGGCAGCCGCTTTTATTCCAGTGTACGCCGCTTATTTGACGGACGAACGGCAGAAAACGGCCGTTTCCCTGGCCAATACCACCTTAACCCTGGTGTTGCTGGTGCTGG
The DNA here is from genome assembly GCA_964585465.1 of uncultured Ardenticatenaceae bacterium. GTDB lineage: Bacteria > Chloroflexota > Anaerolineae > Promineifilales > Promineifilaceae > CAZPEJ01. Next base: position 1,244 of record CAZPEJ010000537.1, on the reverse strand, counting down.
GAGCGGCCTCTGCTTTGGGGGCATTGATCGCCCCCTGGCTCACCCGCACCCTGTTGGTACCTGGTTTTGCCCCCGACCTGCAAACCCTCACCGGTCAGTTGATGCAAATTATTTTGCTGCAAACCACCCTGTTTGGCATCAGTGGCGTGTTAAGTAGCATCCTCAATGCCCATCAGCACTTTGCCTTGCCCGCCTTAGCTCCCCTGGCCTTGCAAATTGGTTACATTTTGGGACTGTACCTGTTTGTGCCCACAATGGGCATTCATGGCCTGGCCTGGGGCACGGTGGTGGGTGGGCTATTGCATATTTTGGTGCAAGTGCCGGGGCTGGTGCGGTATCGGTTTCGTTATTGGCCTGCATTGCAGTGGCAACTGGCAGGGGTGCGCGAAATTGTGCGCCTGATGGGGCCGCGTATTGTTACGTTGGGCACTGTGCAGTTAGCTGATCTGTTCATCATTCGCCTCACCTCTGGCCTTAGCGAAGGCAGCACCTCAGGTTATTTTTACGCCTACTACTTGCAACAACTCCCCGAAACGTTATTTGGCACGGCCATTGCGGTGGTTATCTTCCCTACACTGGCCGAGTTATTTAACGCGGGTGACCGGGAAGGGCTGAAAAAAACGGCCGTTTCTGCCCTGCGAATCATTTGGACACTTACCGTGCCTTCGGCCGTTGCCCTGGCCTTGTTGGGCCGCCCGACCATTAGCCTGCTGTTAGAACGGGGGGAATTTACCGCCGAGTCTACCCAACTGGTGTACACGGCTTTGCTCTTTTTCTCCGTCCGCATTGTCAGCGAAGCCACCTTGGAAATTGCTGCCCGCCTCTTTTTTGCCCAACACGACACCCGCACGCCTATGTTCATTGCCCTGTTGTGGCTGGTCATCAACATCAGTTGTGCCTATTGGCTGGTAGGGCCGCTGGGGGTGGGGGGATTGGCCTTAGCCAGCACAGTGGCCTTTACAGTGCAATCGGCCGTTTTGCTCATCCTCAATCATCGCCGCCTGGGTGGGCTGGATTGGCGCGATCTGTCCATTAGTGCCGGGCGGATTTTGCTGGCGGCGGCTGGTATGGGGCTGGTGATGTGGGGAATCGGCCGTTTTGTCACCACTCCTTTGCTCTTTTTGCCCCTGGCGGCGGCTGTCGGTGGGCTAGTTTACCTTTTGCTCCATTACCTCTTGGGTGGCCGCGAAATCCCCACATTGTTATTGCTCAGTCGCGGGTGATAGGGTTAGTAAGCGGTGAAC
>CAZPEJ010000536.1:0-3957 GCA_964585465.1 uncultured Ardenticatenaceae bacterium | reverse complement strand
CGTTTAAGGCCTTATATGATTTGGTGGAAATTGAGGCTGAACAAGGGGAACTTCCGCCGGTTTCATTAGAAGTCACTACCCTACCCACTATTCACCCCATCCCCACCCCCGCTGAGTTTTTACCTGTCTCTGCCGACTAATGGGTTGTCTATCATTCTATTCACAAAGGGCACAAACTAACATTTTCCTTCAGATTGGAGATTAGAGATTGGAGATTGGCGATTGGCAAATCTCTAATCTCCAATCTCCAATCTCCGTATGGGTACTGGTTCCCGTACTTTCTTCCTACTTTTTGCCAGTAAGAATCTATATTTTTTTTCGTCCTATCTACAAAGTAACAGAAGACGCACAAACGGCCGTTTGAGCGACTACTTTGACAAGCTAGGTGAGAATGAAAAGGGTCGCTCCATCATTGGGCGACCCTTTTTTGTTTCGGTAATGGTATGGCGTAACCAGCCGTTCGGGCACAATACACCATACGAATGAGGGAAAAATGGCAACAACCACTGGACACCACATTCTGCAAAAAATTGAGCGTATCCAAGACCTGACAGGATTTCGCAACTTGCACTGGGAAGGAACGTTTGAGCAATACCTGGATATTGTGCGCGAAAATCCCCAGGTTGCTCGCACAGCTTACCAACGTGTATTTGATATGATTGTGTCGCATGGGCATCACACCTACACACGCAACCGCGAAACTTTGATTCATTACAACTTTTTTGATGACCCGTTTGAACATGGCAAAGATGCGGTATTTGGCATTGACAGACCACTAATGGAGCTGGTGCAAATTTTTCGTTCGGCGGCGCACCGGTATGGCACCGAGCGACGGGTGGTGTTGTTGCATGGGCCGGTGGGCACAGCCAAAAGTACGTTGGTGCGGCTGTTGAAAAAAGGGTTAGAAGCGTACTCTAAGACGGATAACGGCCGTTTATACTCCTTCTACTGGGTGCTAGACAGCGGGGAACGAATGGATTGCCCCATGCACGAAGAACCGTTGCACCTCATCCCGCCAGAGTTCAGAGCGGCCGTTTTAGAAGAACTCAACCAGGGGCGCGAAGGCAGCGAACAAATCGGCATCGAAGGAGATTTATGTCCCGTCTGCCGCTTCATGTTCAACGAATCCCTGCGAAAAGCGGGCGGCGACTGGACAAAAGTGATTGATCGCATTCGGGTGCGCCGCCTGCTCCTCTCCGAAAAAGACCGCGTGGGCATTGGCACCTTCCAGCCCAAAGACGAAAAAAACCAGGATGCCACCGAACTCACCGGCGACATCAACTATCGCAAAATTGCTGAATATGGCTCCGACTCTGACCCCAGAGCCTTTAATTTTGACGGAGAACTAAACATTGCCAATCGTGGCCTGGTGGAATTTATCGAAATCCTCAAATTAGATGTTGCTTTCCTCTACGACCTGCTTACAGCCTCCCAGGAACACAAAATTAAACCCAAAAAGTTCGCCCACACCGACATTGACGAGGTAATTTTGGGGCATACCAACGAAGCAGAGTACCGCCGCCTGTTGAACAACGAATACATGGAGGCATTGCGCGACCGCACCATCAAAATTGATGTGCCCTACAATACCCGCTACGCCGATGAAGTACGCATTTATCAGCGCGACTTTAACCAGGAGCGGGTGGTGGGCAAACATATCGCCCCACACACGCTGGAACTGGCCGCTTTTTGGGCGGTGTTGACCCGATTGGAGGAGCCAAAACGGGCCGGGTTGACCCTGGTACAAAAGTTGAGACTCTATGACGGCCGTTCCCTGCCCGGTTTCACAGAAGACACAGTCATTGAACTCCAGGCAGAAACCAAAAACGAAGGCATGTTTGGGGTTTCCCCCCGTTACATTCAAGACAAAATCTCCAATGCCCTGGTAAGCGAACAACAACGCACCTGCCTCAACCCCTTTATGCTGCTGCGCCAGCTAGAAAACGGCCTGAAACACCACTCTCTCATCACCAGCGAAGATCAGCGCAAACGGTTTCGGGAATTACTTTCTGTCGTTCGTTCTGAATATGACGAAATTGTGAAAAACGAGGTACAACGGGCCATAACGGCCGATGAAGAAGCCATCAAACGCCTCTGTGCCAACTACATTGATAACGTCAAAGCGTATACCCAACGGCAAAAAGTTCGTAATCCCTACACCGGCCAGGATGAACCCCCAGACGAACGGCTGATGCGCTCCATCGAGGAAAAAATTGAAATTCCCGACAGCCGCAAAGATGACTTCCGCCGCGAAATTATGAACTACATCGGCGCGTTAGCCATTGACGGCAAAGTGTTTACCTGGGATGCCAACGAACGGCTGCGCCGCGCGCTGGAACTGAAGCTGTTTGAAGACCAGAAAGATTCCATCAAACTCACCAGCCTGGTTTCCAATGTCATTGACAAAGAAACACAGGAAAAAATCGAAGTCGTGAAAAACCGCATGATGAAAAACATGGGGTATTGTGATGTATGCGCTACTGATGTGCTGAACTACGTAGCCAGCATCTTTGCCAGAGGGGATACGCAGGGGAAGCGGTAGGGCAGTAAATAGTGGACAGTGGACAGTGAACAGTGGACAGTGGACAGTGGACAGTGGACAGTGGACAGTAGACAGTGAACAGTGGACAGTCTGCAACTGTTTACTGCACACCGTTTACTGTTTACTCTCCTCAGGAGGGGTCACATGGATTTCAGCAATGCCCATCGAATTGATCAGGATGCCAGTCGCTTCCGACAAATTGTGCGGGGGCAGGTGCGGCGAAACTTGCGGCAATATATTTCCAATGGGGAGTTAATCGGCCGTCAGGGAAAAGAAGTTGTTTCTATCCCGGTGCCCCAAATTGAGTTGCCCCACTTCCGGTTTGGTGACAAACAGATGGGGGGAGTGGGGCAGGGAGATGGTGATGTGGGCACACCGCTCGGCCCGGCCGACGACAACGGCAACGGCCAGGCAGGCGACCAACCAGGGTATCATCTGTTGGAAGTAGAAATGACCTTGCAAGAACTGGCTGAAATTTTAGGGGAAGAGCTGGCTTTGCCCCGTATTGAACCTAAAGGCAAAAAAAATGTGGAGGGGGGCACGGTGCGGTATACCGGCCTGCGCCGTGTGGGGCCAGAGAGTTTACGCTCCTTCAAACGCACCTACCGCGAAGCCTTGAAGCGACAGGTAGCCTCTGGGTTGTATGACCCACAAAACCCCATCGTCATTCCGGTGCGGGATGATGTGCGCTACCGTTCCTGGCAGGTATACCCCAAACCACAAAACAACGCCGTGATCATTTACATGATGGACGTATCCGGCAGCATGACCCGCAACAAGAAGGAGTTGGTGCGTCTGACCGCTTTTTGGATTGATACCTGGTTGCGGGCGCATTACAAAAGTTTGGATGTGCGTTATATTGTCCACGATGCCGAGGCAAAAGAGGTGAATGCCCACGACTTTTACCATTTACGCGAAAGTGGTGGCACTCGCATCTCCTCCGCCTACAAACTGTGCCAGAAAATGATTGCCCAGGACTATGATCCCCAGGATTGGAACTTGTATGCGTTTCACTTTTCGGATGGGGAGAATTTTGGCGGCAGCGATGACCAGATTTGTAAAGAGGTATTGCTGCACTCGTTGTTGCATCAGGTCAATTTGTTTGGATATGGGCAGGTGCCAGGCGGATACGGCCGTATGTTTCTGGACACACTTGCCGATGTTGAAGACGAAAAACTCATCGCCACCAAAATTAACGACCAGGAAGGCATTTACAGTGCCATCAAAACATTTTTAGGCAAAGGGTTGTAAAAAATGTCACTGCCCAAAGAACTCGCCGAACTCCAAGACGTGATTGAAACCTACGCCCGTGCGTATGGGTTGGATTTTTGGGAAATCCAGTATCACATGCTGGATTACAACACCCTGAACCTGGTAGCTGCTTATGATGGATTTCCCACCCGCTACCCCCATTG
>CAZPEJ010000535.1:0-3992 GCA_964585465.1 uncultured Ardenticatenaceae bacterium | reverse complement strand
GGGGGTGCGTGATGGGGTAGGGGATCCTGTGCGGGAAGGGGTGGGGGTGCGACTGGGGGTGCGCGATGGGGTAGGGGTTCCTGTGCGGGAAGGGGTGGGGGTTGGGCTGGTGGTTAAGGAGGGTGTGCCAGTAACGGCCGTTGTGGTACCAGTGACCGTCCCTGTTTGTGTTGTCGTATGGGTCGGGGAAGGGGTCGTTTCGGCCGTTGAAGTATCTTCCGGCTCAGGAGAACTCTCACCACCGGGGGGCACCTCACTCAAAGTGGGAAACGGAACTACACCAACCGGAGAGGCAGCCCCAGTCGGAGTCACTCGCAAACTAGCCTCATCCGTAACATTTTGTTCTATCACATCCTGCGAAACGGGGTTAAACGCTACTGTATCATCTATTTGATAATTGGCCTGACGAACAGCCAGCATATTGGACTCAATGGGGTCTAGGGAGCGCAACACTATGGTTAACCAGGTGACCAAAAAAATGCAGGCAAAATTTACCAGCAGAGCCAGCAAGAAAAGAACCAGCCCCCAACGGTTTTTTTGTCTATTATCTTCTCTTTCGCCTGACCATTCCACGGTTTTTTACGCTTCCAATGGCAAGGTAATCGTAAAGGTGCTGCCACCCCCTAATTCACTCTTGACAGCAATTTGCCCCTGGTGCATCTCTACGACTGCCTTGGCAATGTATAACCCCAATCCTGCTCCACGCACATCATAATTGATGGCATTGTTGGCTCGGAAGAAACGGTCAAAAAGGTAAGGTTGATCGGCGGCGGCAATACCGATACCACTGTCCACAATTTCCAACCGGGCTTTCTGCTCTGCTTGAGATAAAATGACCTTGATTTGCCCACCAGCTAATGTGTAGTTATGGGCATTTCGTAACAAGTTTTCTAAAGCCCACCCTAGATGGTTTTTATCGGCCGTTACCCATAATGGATCAGTCGGAATAACCAGTGAATAAGTAATGCTCTTGTCTTCCAGTCGCTCGCGCCAATTTTCGGCCGTGTTTCGCACCACCTCACACAAATCTACCCGTTCAAAGTTCTTATTTAACGTGCCAGCTTGTAATTCTGAGATATTCAGCAGTTGGTTGATTTGTGACTCCAACTGATCAGAACCCTTCAAAATGTTCTGTATAAACTTGATTTGCCGATCCTCCAGTTTCCCGTTCGCTGTTTTGAGCAGTAAATCTGTATAAACCTTGATAACTGTTAAGGGGGTTCTTAGCTCGTGGGAAATGCTGGTAATAAAGGCATCTTTCAACTGCTCCGCTTCCACATCCCGCGTAATGTCGCGCAAGACGACCACCGTGCCAACCTGTGTCCCATCGGAGGTGGTAATGGGTGCCGCTAACGCACTCAATACCCGATTGCCGATTTGATACCGTTGGGTTTCTGGTGCCCTGGCAGGTGAACCGGCGGTGGCTGCCACCGCTTTGGGAAAGGCCAATGGGCGCATGGGACCAGAAGAAAAGTCCTGGGCCATATCTGCCAGAAGTTGCTGTGCGGCGGCGTTTAAGGTGATGATTTGTTCGTTGGTGTCTAGTACCAATACCCCGTCGGCAATACTAAACAAAATGGCTTCTAACTCGCTGGCTTGTTTGCGAAGTTCATAGTTTCGCTCGGCCAGTTTATCGGTCATGGTGTCAAACGAATAAGAAAGCTGGGAAATTTCGTCCAACCCTCGCAACCCGGAACGTCTGTCCAGGTCTCCCTCTGCCACAGCCCGCGATGTTGCCACCAGCTGGTTTAACGGCCGAATAATACGATTGGCAATGAGTAACCCCAGGGTAAACACCCCCATGGTGGCAACCGCAAAGATAGCACTTGTCTGGTTTCGGCTGGTGGCGGCGGCGGTCAAAATAAAATTACTAGGTAGCCCTACGCTGAAAAAGCCAAAAGATTGGGTACGCAGCCGCCAATCCCCATAGGCCAAAATGTACTCTTGTCCAGACACCGATAGTGGGGCGAGTGTCACCAATTGTTCTGCGTTTTCAGCCACATTGGTATAGTCGGGGGCGTTGGTTTCCAAGATCGAGATGGTTTCTGCCCGTCCAGTTAAATCATTCGCCTCCCCTTCAGTATCGTCGGGTACCCCGCTGACGGTGGTATCAATAACCAGACCTTCCTGGTTGTAAAGCGTGACCCGGGCCACTGCGTTAAAGGTGAGGTCTATCATCATGCGGCGAATGTAGGTACCAATCATGACGACTCCAATTTGCTCTCCTTCAAAAAAGACAGGGCCAACGGTGAAAAGAATGTACCCATGATCGGCCGTTTCACTCAGAAAAACCCGTTTGTCCCCTAGTGAATCCACAACCCCGGCCAACACCAGTTGCACTTCTGGAACTTGGGAAAAGTCTACCCCTGCAAAATGCTCTAGCCCTTCCCCCGTCTCTGACTCTGGCAACAATCGCCAGCCATACACGCTGATGCCATCCATCCCAACCAATTCCACCGCGTCATTGTTGCTAATGGCGATAATTTGAGGCACCAGATTGGCTAATGTTTGTCCATCCTGCCTGGCAATGGCTTCAGGAACCCCCACCGTCCCAGAAACAGACCGTAATGTCTGTAAGCGGGTTTCCTCATAAAACACCATGCTGGCAGAAACCACCCGCCCTGCATCTAATAGCTGGTTGTTAATTCTCTCCTGCAAGGAGTCTGTGACTAATTGGGTGATAACAAACGCCCCAATCCCAGAAATGGTTAATGTCAACAAGACAAACGGCAAGATGATTTTTGCGCCAATGCTGGCAGTTAGTCTGCGTAACGTGGAAACCTTAGCAGGTGTGGGGGAAGTGGTTAATTCTGGCTTCATGGATTCCTATATAACGCACTTTGTTGGTTCATCTGTTGTAGTATCCCATACTTAGACAAGCAGGGTCAAGATGATGCAATGAGACGTAGGGTAAACAATGCGTGAAAAGTTATGCAATGAGTCTGTTGTTTGCTGCCAGAGTGCAAAAATTTCCACCACATGCAATAAGCCCAATCTTGTAGAGCCTAATGAATGGCTCTTACAATAGGGCTTACGATGTGGATTGGGAATGATACTTTAGTACTCACTGCCTGGTACCTGGTGTTCAGTAAATGGTGAACGTTTTTTTACCATGTCCAGTTTTGGGCGGCCAGGTTTCGGCCGATTTTGTGACATAGTTGTACCCCAGCCAGGGGATCGGGGGAGTTTTTGGTGAGGAGGACAAGGATGATCGGCCGTTCCGGGAGTAGGAGAATGCCCGCGTCATGTTCCACACCGGGTAGGTTGCCCGTTTTGTGGGCAAAAACGGCCGTTTCCGGCCACTCAGCCGAAAGGCGGTCGTTGTAGAGTTGTTGGGTGAGAATCTCTAACATAGTTTTGCGGGAAGTAGGGGAAAGGTGGGGAGAGGAGAGGAGGTTTTTGAGTAATTCGGCCGTTTCGCGGGCTGTGGTGTAATTTTCAAAACCAGCTTGAGCCTGTGCAAAATCCATCATGTTGCGCTGCAAAACGGTGAAGCGGCAACCCATCTGGCGAATGGTGTGGTTGATGGCTGCCATGCCCAACAGGTCAATGAGCAAATTGGTGGCGGTATTGTCGCTGACAATTATCATCAGCCGCGCCAGGTCTAACAGGGTGGGTTGTAATCCATCTGTCAACAAGGGCAATATGCCAGCCCCGCCGATTTTGTGAGTAGTGGTCAGGGTAATACGGTGAGTGGGAGAAATTCGGCCGTTTTCCACCTGGTGAAAAAACTCCCACAAGATGTACAGCTTAATCAGACTGGCAGCCGGGAAGACCTCATCGGCGTGCAGATGAACAGAGGTTGCCCGGTGGAGGTCTTCCATAAAAAAAGCGGCCGTACCTGGAAATCCATCCACCCACGCCGCTATTGACTGGTCTGTCATTTTGGTTATCACCACTGAGTTGAAGACATGAGATGGTTTATATCCATAGTGGGTATAAACGGGCATTTTCAACGAGATTGGAGATTGACAAATCTCCAATCTCCAATC
>CAZPEJ010000534.1:0-3997 GCA_964585465.1 uncultured Ardenticatenaceae bacterium | reverse complement strand
TCGCGCTTCCTACCCCATCTCGTAACCGCGATTTCCAATCGCGCTTCCTACCCCACCTCGTAACCGCGATTTCCAATCGCGCTTCCTACCCCATCTCGTAACCGCGATTTTCCAATCGCGCTTCCTTTCCAGGTATCAAATTGGCGTGATTATACAGGCTCTCTATAATTTCTGAAAACATCAGGATTGCGTAAAACCGAGGTACGCAATTCGCCACACTTCACAAGGACAATCCATGAACGAACAGGAACAACTTATTTGGGACTTTTTACACCGCCACCTGCACAGCATTTTTACCCGCGATGTTGCCACCTATCAGGCCACCACCGCCACAGACCTTTCACTGTATGAATGGTTTGTCACCCCCCACCGGCTAGATGGCCTGGCTTTTCACGATTTTATGATTGAGCATAATTGGGCCGGGTCGAGTACTTCTTTTCGTTATGATTTGTTGGAGCCACGCCTGCAAATTTACGGCGATACGGCCGTTGCCAGTTACACCTTTATGCTGACCATGGCAAAAGAGGGTGGGGTTTCCCATCGCCTGCACAACGAGAGCCGGGTGATGGTGAAACAGGCAGATGGGTGGAAAGTCGTACATGTGCATAAATCCCCCGCAGGTGGCACCCCATAAACGGCCGTTTCCCACCCCTCTCCACCGCCAAAACCTCCCAGCTGCCCTGGGAATGGGTATTGCTGGCCTTGCTTTCCCACATCGGCTGGGGGGCATACCCCGTCTTGTCCCGTTACTTACAAACAGTCAGCCAGGTGCCCAGCTTTTCCTTGCTGGCCCTGGGTAACTTCGTCATCTTGCTCATCACCCTGATCACCATCGGGCCACGCCTGGACAGGCAGGTATTCCGTATTCCCGCCTTCTGGTTTTTCGGGGCCACCGTCGTGTTGCGCGGCGTAACCAATTTGTTGGCTGCCCGCTACACCCTGGCAATTTACGTCCAACTCATTACCCAAATGACCCCGTTTATTGTGGCACTGCTCAGTCGCACCTTCCTGCACGATCCCTTGCCCCGCTACACCCTGACCGCCATTACCCTCTGCACCGCTGGTGGTTTATTGATGATGAGCGGCGACATTAGCCGGGCGGGAATTTCCCTCTCGCTTACCCGCGACGATTACCTGGGGTTGGGCATGGCGTTTTGTAGCAGCCTGGCCCTGGCTGTTTACATGCTCTCAGTACGGCGAGCCACCCGGTATCACATTTCCAGCGAGGCCTTGCTGCTGATGCACGTTTTATCGCTGGGGCTATTTTCGCTGCTCACCAGCTTTGCCCTGGCAGAGGATTGGACACGCTGGGGGCAAATTGGTTGGGTGGACTGGCTGGTTTTTGCTGGTTTTAGCCTGGGGGTGTTGTGGGGATCAAACTTGTTGCAAATTCGCTCCCTGGATCGCCTGGGGGCACCGCTGGTGAGCAGCCTGTTAGCCACCCGGTTGGTGAGTGCTTTGTTATTTGGCGGGGTGTTGTTGGGGGAACGGTTGACTTCTTTGTGGCAGGTGGCGGGAACGGCCGTTGTGTTTGTCACCATCACCTGGTATTTGCGGCAACAGGCGGTTGGATAATCAAAGTGTGACGGGTGGCTGCTTCTACCCGTTGCCGACCAAAGAGCAGTGGGTGATAACGGCCGTTTTGCCAATCTGCCACCCCATCCTGGTAATGAGGGCTGCCCGGATGCCCCGACTGACCCCCCGGCAACGCCGCCAAACTGTTGTCCCACTCCCCCACATCCATTACCAATCGGCAACTGGCGTGCATTTGCACTGGTTGGGGCGGAAAATGCAGGCTCACATCAGTATTGTTCACCGTTGTGCCATCCCCACTGACCGGCAAGGTCAACGGTTTCCACAATTTGCCCAGGCCGGGGATACGGCTGGCGTGGTGGTGTAGCTCAATACGGTGCAGCTTGCCCCATTGCCACTGGTTAGGGGAACGGCCGTACTCTTTTTGTAACCCTTCAATGGCTCGCAACAGGGCAGGTAACAGAAGCGGCCGAATTTCACCCACCCAATGCGGCGGTTGCTGCTCCAACCAGCGCAACACCACCTCATCCACCACCTTGTGGAAAGGGTGCCCCGGCAACCCCTCAATAAACCGCGCCCCCAAAATATGTTTCGCCATCTCCCCACCCACCGCTTGCCGCACCACCGCCTGAATAAACTCCACTAACCAGGTGTGGCACAGGCTGGCGGCCGGGCTGTTCAGGTGGGCGTGGAAATCCCAGGCTGCCAACAGGGTCAGGCAATGGGTCACAAGTTGCACCTTTTTTAAGCCCAGGTGGGCATAATCACTCTTTTGCATGGAGGGCAAGGCCAGAGGCAGGAAACGGCGGGCAATGGTGGAAAGGTTGTCATTCTGGATGGCGGCATGATCCGACAGGGACAACGGCTCTGTCTGATGCAACAACTCCCCAATCCGGTTGGCCCGGTAGGAGGTGAGCCACTCGGCGGTGAGGAAGTGAGCATACCCGGCCCCCACAATGCGGTTATTGGCAGTAACAATCACCCCCTCTGGTGGGTCGAAACGGCGCGGTAACTCCTCAAATGGCACCCAGCCCGCCCACTCAAATTCGGCCGTCCAACCCGGCACCGGCACCACGCCTTGCCCGTTGCGGCGCACCGGCACCAACCCCGGCATGACATACCCAATATGCCCGGCCACGTCTGCGTACACCAGATTTTGACTGGGGAATCCCCACTGCCGCAATCCTTCATTAAAACTGTCCCAATCGTGGGCTTTGTTGAGGGCAAAAGCGGTACTCAAATGGTTATTGGGGGTGTGCCCAATCCAGCGCAGGGCAATGGCGCGCCGTTCACCAGGGAGTAAGTCGGTAATGATAGGGCCGTGCCGGGTGTAGCGCACCGTTTCCACAACGGGTTTGCGCCCACGCACCTGGATAGTTTCGGTGACAATTTCCGCTTTGACCCAAACACCCTCGACTTCATATTGGCTGGGGTCGGTGGGGTGGAAACGTTCCAGGTACAAATCTTGCACATCGGGGAAGGCGTTGGTGACACCCCAGGCGATTTGTTCGTTGTGGCCGATGATCACCCCAGGAATGCCGGGCATGGTGAAGCCGGTGACGTGATAAGGGCCACCGTTGAGGTGATTTTCGTACCAGAAGGGAGGGGTGAGAGGGGGTAGGTGGGGGTCGTTTGCCAGAATCGGCCGTTTTGTGTCGGTGTGTGAGCCGTTGACGACCCAGTTGTTGCTGCCCAGGCCGTGCCCAAAGGGCATTTCTACCAGCAGGTAGCTCATGGCCTGTTCGTAAGCGTTTAACATGGCGTTGAACAGGCCGGGGGCCACATGGGAATCGGGCAGGATGGTGGGGTAGTCGGCGGGATAGGTGAGGGTAAAATCGGCCGTTTTTTCCACCCCCACCGTTTCTAATAACCAGGCACGCGCCAATTCGTTTTGCCAGTTGGCCGATAACCCCCAGGCCAGCACGGTGCCCCAGGCGGCGATGTCGGATAGTTGCCAGGGTTCTGGCTGGAAGGCCAGCAAGGTGTATTCGATGGGGAATTTTCCCTGGGCAATGAAGGCGTTGATACCCGCGACATAGGCCCCGGCCAGGGTTCTGGTGGTTGGATCGGCCGCTTTTTCCAGGTTTTGTGCGGCGCGCGGCCAGCCAAAAATGCGGGCGAACCGGTCGGCAGCCACCCCTAACGGGCCAATAATTTCGGATAAACGGCCGTTTCCCACCCGCCGCCCCATATCCATTTGAAACAGCCGATCCTGAGCATGGACAAACCCCTGGGCAAAAAACAAATCCTGCTCGTTTTGGGCATAAATGTGTGGCACCCCCCAGGCATCGCGCAAAATTTCGACGGGTTGGTGTAATCCAGCCAGGGAGAGAGAGCCGTCTAGCTGGGGTAAGGTTTTATGCCGCAGTCGGCGCAAGGCATAAGCCAGACCCGCTGCCCCGGCGGTCAATAGAGCAACCGGCGCAGTCGCCGATAACAAGCGGGATTTACTCAGTTTCATAAC
>CAZPEJ010000533.1:0-4004 GCA_964585465.1 uncultured Ardenticatenaceae bacterium | reverse complement strand
TACCCCCCCCGTGCTGGTGCCCACATTCACCCCCCTCAGCACCCCCGGCCCCTTGCCCACTTTCACCCCAGGGGTTGTTCAGACATCTGTCGCCACCAGTACACCTGTTAATTTTAATGAAACGGCCGTTGAACTGCGGTACAGCATTCCCGCCATCGGCCTTGACCGCCGACTACAAGCCAAAGTGGGTGGCAGCATTATCCTGGTAGATGAAACTGCCTTGCTGGCGGTGGAACAGGTCAACCAGCCGGGAATTTTGTTGGAAATTCGCCAGGCAGTGGAAGGGTTGGAACTGGCACCTGTGCCAGAAGGGTGTGATACCTGTGTGTGGTTTCGTTATGATTTACCCCTGGTGGGGGTGAGCGAAGAGGGGTGGCTACAAGACCCCATTTTGCTGGCAAGTGTTGAAAATTATCTGGCAATCAATCTCGGCCCCCATTTCCCACCCGATACGGTATTGGGGTTGCGCCGTAGTGCTTCCCCATTTGCCCCAGCCCATTCGTTGGCTTTGACGGCAAACGGCCGTTTATGGGCCTGGTTAGCCACCGAAGAACAAATCAGCGAATTGCCCACCGAACAGGCCACTGTTTTGTCCAATTTGCTGTCCACGTTGCCCATTCCCGCATTAGACAATCAATATCTGGTGGATTGTGAGGGTACACCCAACGAAACCTTGTGGTTAAACCCGGCCGGGGAGCAAAAAGAGGTTTTTATCACCTGCCCTGCCTATGCCCTGCCCACTACCCTGGTGCCGCTTTACCTGGTTTTGGATGAGTTGCTGGCAGAAAAAACGGCCGATGTGACCCTGCCTCAGCCGCCATTTGGGTTTCCCCTGGACGTTTTGCTCGATTATCGCCGCGCCGATGGCCCCCGCCTGACACTTTACCAAGATGGAACGTTGCGGCTACAAACGGCCGATCTCACCTACACCACCACCTTGACCACCACTACCCCCATCAGCTTAACTGGTAGTTTGTTGGAAAGTGGCATTTTGCAACCTGGCCTGACCACATTTTTTGCCGATGACACCGGAACCCCCACCCCGGCCGTACCGCTTTCCATCTTGTTGGTGCGGGCAACCGATGGCGTGTGGGATGGACAGTGGGAAAATACGGCCGATATTCCTGCCCTGTTTGAGTTAGACACCCTGTTAAACAGCTTGTTAGAACTGGCCCAGCCCCAAGAAACCGCTACCCCTACTGAAACAGAAACGGCCGTTACCCCCACCCCATAATCAAAGTGAAACGTAAAATTTCTCTGGTCACGTTTTACGTTTCACGTTTCATTGGTTATCAACCCCCTGAGTTCCCAAAGAAGCTCTATTTTTAATATGGGTTCCCCTCAGGCCCCATCCTCGTATACGTAAAACCCACGTCCTGTTTTGCGCCCTAAACGGCCGCTTTCCACCATGTTACGTTGAATGGGGTGCGGGCGATATTTGGGGTCGTGAAAGTACGCCTCATACACCGATTGTGTCACCGCAAAATTGACATCACACCCTATCAAATCCACCAATTCAAATGGCCCCATACGAAAACCCAATGACTTAATCAATTTATCAATGGTGGTGACATCGGCCGCATTTTCCCCCAACAGGCGAAACGCCTCTCCATAAAAGGGGCGGGCGACCCGGTTGACAATAAACGCGGGGGTGTCTTTGCACAAAACGGCCGTTTTGCCCAACTGTTTCACATACGCCCGCCCGGCTACCAGGGTCGTTTCGCTGGTTAAATCCCCACGAATCACCTCGACTAACTTCATCACATGGGCCGGATTAAAAAAGTGTAACCCCAAAAACCGATCCGGCCGATGAGTAGCCCCCGCCAGGGCATTGATGCTCAAACTGGAAGTGTTGCTGGCAAACAAGGTATGTGGCGGAGCGGCAGCATCCAGGGCGGAAAAAATAGACCGCTTCAACTCCATTTTCTCTGGGGCTGCTTCAATCACCAGATCACTTTGAGCCGCCGTTTCCAGGGAGGTTGTCAGTTGAAAAGCCGCTTTGGCTCGTTCAGCTTGTGCCGGGTCGGTTTTGCCACGCGTTACCCCCTTGTCAATTTCGGCCGTTATCGCCTGGTAAGCCCGCGCCACAATCTCCTCGGAAACATCGTACAGGTTCACCATATACCCGGCCATTGCCGAGGCATGGGCAATACCCTGCCCCATCGTTCCGCCACCAATCACACTCACACGTTGCATCATTCCCCCTTAAACTGGGCTTCCCGCTTCTCCCAAAAAGCCATCACCCCTTCCTGGTAATCGTGGCTGCGGGCAGCCATTTCTTGCAGGTAGGCTTCATAAGTCAGGGCTTCTTCCAGACTGCTGTTCCAGGCCCGGTTCATGGCCCGTTTGGTCAGGCCAAAGGCCAGCGTAGCCCCATTCGCCAGGCGGCTGGCCCAGGCAGTGGCTTCGCTCATCAGTTGTTCCGCAGGCACAACCCGGTTGACCATGCCCCATTCCAGGGCCTTGGTGGCGGGGAGTTTTTCGGCCGTTATTGCCATCTCATAGGCCCGCGCATAACCAATAATACGGGGTAGAAACCAGTTCGTGCCACTATCCGGCACCAACCCCACCTTGCTAAACGCCAGCATAAAACTGGCCTTGTCAGAGGCAATCCGCACATCCGTTGCCAAAGCCACCCCGCAGCCAGCCCCGGCCGCTACGCCGTTAATAGCTCCTACAATCGGTTTTTCCAACGAAACCATCTGTTTGATGAGTTTGTGGTAGCCATGCCGCAAATGGTCGCTAATAGAAAAGCTGTTGCCCCGTGCTTGCACATCCCCCAAATCCTGCCCGGAGGAAAAAGCACGGCCGTTTCCAGTAATTACCACACACCGCACCTCTTTCGCCCGACCAGCCTGTTTGAACGCATCGGCCGTTTCTTGAATCAGGTCATCGTTAAAAGCGTTCAAACTGCTGGGGCGGTTGAGGGTAATCGTCGCAACCCCGTTATCTACCTGGTACAAAACTATTTCGTAGCTCATCATCCACAGCCTTTCACGACGTTTAAGATTCGTGTTCGTCCTCTTCTTCCTCTTCTTCGTCGGGCATCGAGACCCAGAGCAGCAGCAGCGGCCCTTCCTCCAACTTCTGCAACCGCATAGCCACCACAGGAAGTTGCTGCCGCGCCCGTATTTCATCGGGAAAATCCAACCGCACGGGGCGTTTCTCCTGCCACGCCCGCAAACAACGCTCCACAATTCCTTCCCCTTTCAAGGTGCGTAACTGACAGGTAGCAATCGAACGAGCGTCCGGGCCTTCGTGTATCGCTCTGAGCCACAATTGTGGCGTTGTATAAAATTCCGGCGTTGGGCCTTCCACAATGGTTATCAATTCAGGTTCTTTTGTCATATTCCACCCAGATGAATTATTTTGTCAATCGAGACAGAGTTCATATACTACTGCCTCTAGCAACGATTGGCAACTGATTTTGTTTGCCATTTTAAGTTATCGTTACAAATTTTCATTGCGATTGGAGATTAGAGATTTGCCAATCTCCAATCTCTAATCTCCCTCAGCAGCGCGTCAATTTATGGTCTTACATAGCGTACATGATTAGCTTCTTAACACAAGGTCTTTTATTGGGTTTAACGGCCGCTTTGCAACCCGGCCCGTTTCAGGCGTATTTAATCTCACAAACCTTGCAAAATGGTTGGCAACGCACCATCGGAGCAGCTTTTGCCCCTTTGATTAGCGACGGGCCGATTATTGTTCTGGTTTTATTGGTGTTGACCCGTGTACCAGCAGAGTTTTTGAATTACTTACAAATCGCTGGAGGGTTTTTCCTGCTTTATCTGGCTTATGGTGCGTATCAGGGAAACAAAACGGCCGAATCTACCCCCCCGCCCATGCCATTGAGCCAGAGAGGCATCTTCAAAGCCGCCTTGATGAATGCTCTCAGCCCCGGCCCCTACCTGTTTTGGACAACAGTTGGTGGCACAATTTTTATGAATGGTTGGCGCGCCGCCCCGGCTTGGGGAGCAATTTTTTTATTGGGGTTTTATCTC
>CAZPEJ010000532.1:0-4007 GCA_964585465.1 uncultured Ardenticatenaceae bacterium | reverse complement strand
TCTGCACGGGGCTAAAGCCGCCGTGCTAAAAACAACGCCCTGTAAACAGGGCTTGCGGAAGGGTTGCCAGAAAAGCTGGCTTCAGCCAGCGTCGTTTTTAGCGCGGTCATTAATGACCGCGCTTATTGATGACCGCGCATTGATGACCACGCTTATCAATGCCCGCACCTATTGATGACCGCGCTTATTGATGCTCGCGCGTTGAAAAAAAATAACATTGTGTGTAACATCAGTATCAAATGAAACAAGAAGGTTTAATCCCTCAATGATCCTCTCTTCCTTCGCTTCTCGCTCTTCACTTCTTCCCCGCCCACTGCTTTTAGGACTGCTCTGCGGTTTGGTCGCTGTGCTGGGGGGCATTTTGCTTGGTTTTGGCGGGCCATTGGCAGGAACGGCCGTTTTCCTGGCACTCATCGCTGGTTTTGTGGTGTTGCGGAATATTGAGATTGGTTTCTGGGGGGTGATTGGGGTAGTCTGCCTGTTGCCCTTCGCCACCGTTCCGGTTGACATTGGCCTCACCCCTACCTTTTTAGACCTGGCTTTAGGGTCAGTTGTGGGCGTTTGGGCCTTGCGCCTGGTCACAGGGCAACGGCGTAACGTCATTACCGCCCCTGTCACGGTGCCGTTGCTCATTTTTATCATCATTACCATTTTCGCCTTTATTTTTGGTTTGAATAATGGCCCATTAACTTCTAACCTGTTGCGCCACTTTGCAGAGTTGTTACTGAGTTTGGGGTTTGTCCTGGTAGTGGTGGATTATTGCCGCACCTGGGAACAGTTGGAACGATTGGTGAAGGTACTGCTGTTGGCAGGAACGGCCGTTTCTGCCCTGGCCATCTTCTTGTGGCTGCTACCCGATGAAACCGCTAATACCCTGCTCAACCTGTTGACCCGCCTCGGTTACCCCGGCGGTTGGGTCATTCGGTACATTGAAGAAAACCCCGAACTGGCAGAACGAGCCATTGCCACCTCCGTAGACCCCAATGTATTGGGCGGATTGTTGCTCATGTTGGGGGCATTAACCGGGCCACAGCTAGTGGCAAAACGGCCGTTATTCTCGCGCTGGTTCTCCTGGAGCATGTTTGGCCTCCTATTTATCGCCATCATCCTCACCTTCTCCCGTAGTGCCTTGTTAGGGTTAGTCACCGGGTTGGGGTTTATTGCCCTGGCTCGTTATCGCCGCCTGTTACCCTACATGATACTCATTGGGCTGCTCTTCCTCTTTTTACCCATCGCCCAGGAGTACATTGCCCGGTTTGTCGAAGGCATTCAAGGCCAAGACCTGGCAACCCAAATGCGGTTTGGTGAATACAAAGATGCCATCATCCTGATACAACGTTACCCTGTTTTTGGGGTGGGGTTTGCCGGTTCACCCGACATTGACATTTACCTGGGAGTAGCCAACGTGTACTTTACCATTGCCCAGGTGATGGGATTGGTAGGGTTGACCGCCTTTTTTGCCGTCATGGGAACAGTTTTGGGGTACGCTTTTTTTGATCGGCACGCCTTCAAAGGGAATGACCGCGTGGATCCCCTCTGGTTAGGGTTACACGCCGCGCTCATGGGAGCATTGGTAACGGGTATTTTTGACCATTATCTGTTTAATCTCGATTTTCACCACGCCGTGACCATCTTTTGGTTTCTGGTAGGGTTAGCAACAGCCGCCACCCGTCTGGGGCGGGTCATAAACCAGAATTGAAGTTCTTAGATCACGTTTCACGTCTTACGTTTCACGGATAATGCCCCACTACTTTGGCAAGATAAAAGCCACCACAGCCCCGCCACCCGGTGCATTTTCGGCCCAAATACGGCCGTTATGCCCCTCCACCACCCCCCGCGCAATCGCCAATCCCAAACCCGCCCCTCCTGTTGCCCGACTACGAGCCACCTCCCCACGATAAAATTGCTCAAAAATTCGGGGCAAATCTTGTGGGCTAAAACCAGCCCCACTATCTTGCACCATCACCTGCACCCCCTCAGCCACCCGCACCGCCGACACATGCACCTGCCCCCCTTCTGGCGTGTAGCGCAGCGCGTTACTGAGCAAATTGGCTAACACCCGGCCGATTTTGGCTGCGTTGAGACACACCGGGTCTATTTGTGGGCTAACATCCCCTGTCAAATGGATACTTCTCTGGTCAGCTACCGCTCGAAAACTTTCCAAACTGTCAGAAATTAAATCAGATAGGGAGTGAGGGAACTTCTCCAACTTCAAACCATTGGCCTCTAGTTGGGCCATCTCAAACAAATCATCAATCAAACCATTTAAGGCAATCACATCGGCGCGAATGGTGCGGTAATATCGTTGCACCATCTCCCCATCCGTCACCACCCCATCATGCAAAGCTTCTACCATCGCCCGAATGCTGGTGAGAGGAGTCCGCAAGTCGTGAGAAGTCCAGGCTATCAGATCGCGCCGCAGCAAATCAAGTTCTCGCCGCTGATCGGCCGTTTTTTGCAACTCCTCCGCCATCTCATTAAACGCCTGGGCCATTTGCGCCACTTCATCCCGGCCGCGAACCATAGCCCGCGTTTGTAAATCCCCGGCCGCAATTCGCCGTGTCGCCTCCACCAATTGCCCTAAAGTATCAGAAACGTTGGCCGCCACAAATACCCCAAACGTAATAGCAATAATACCCGCAAAGAGTAGCAACACCCCTGCCAGTGACAGATCATGTTCACTGGCAAACATCTGCTCCGCCATCACCCAAACGTTAAACAAGGTCAACAACGCCGCCCAAACATAAGCCGTCACCAGGGTAACATTGAGCGAAGGAGAGCGCGCCCACCCGCGCCGATACAACAAATACCCTAACCCCAACGACAACAAAGAGGTAATGGTCAGGGTGGTTGCCAACGTGACCAGTTCACTCATGCTGGCGTGCATAATGCCACGCATGAGCAGAAGGGTGATGGCAACTGCCAGAATTAACCCTGTCACTAAAATGCGCCAGGGGGCGCGATGGAACCAATTAGTAAAACCGGTGTGCGAAATAGGAAAGTCAGACATAACCAAATTATTGCCCAGGTTCAAATTTGTACCCCACACCCCAGGCGGTGAGCAGCCAAACGGGTTGACTGGGGTCTTGTTCAATTTTCTCTCGCAGGCGGCGAATGTGGACAGTGACCGTGCTAGGGTCGAGGTACTCCGAAAACCCCCAGACGTTTTCTAACAGTTGATCGCGCTTAAAAACCTGGCGTGGGTGGTTTGCCATAAACCATAGCAAGTTAAATTCGGTGGCCGTCAGTTCGATAGGTTTGCCGCGCACAGTGACGGTGCGGGTTTTGTAATCTATGTAAAGGTCGCCAAATTGTAACGGCCGTTCCCCACCTCCTTCATGACTTGCCCCCCGCACCCGCCGTAACACTGCCTTCACTCTGGAAACCAGTTCGGCTGGTGAAAATGGTTTGGTCACGTAATCGTCAGCTCCCAACTCCAGACCATAAATCCGGTCTGTTTCCTGGCGGCGAGCCGTGAGCATAATCACTGGCACATCCAGCCGGGGATCGTCCCGTAGCCGACGCAAAATAGAAATTCCATCTATTTCGGGTAACATTAAATCCAAAACCACTAAAGCAGGGCGTTTTTCCTGGATAGAGGCGAGAGCTTGACGGCCGTTTCGTGCCACTCGCACTTGAAAACCCTCCCGTTGCAAATAGAGAGCCACCACTTCCACAACAGACGCTTCATCATCTACCACCAAAATGTCGCTGATCTCGTTCAGGTTCAAAGGTTTTGCCATGTTGATCATACCTCCCAGTTTTAGTCAAAATTTCTTACAGCCTGGTTACAAGGTATAGAAACGGCCGTTATTTAATCATTTTGTAAGAACTGTTGCGTTATCATACCAGTTATCGTTTTGAGTTGCAGGTTTCAAATTGGAAAAACCCGCAAAAATCCATTTAATCCGTTTAGGAATGAAAATTAAACAACTTATAGAACTGAGATTGGAGATTAGAGATTGACCAATCTCTAATCTCCAATCTCACAATAAAAGTGTCAGTTT
>CAZPEJ010000531.1:0-4010 GCA_964585465.1 uncultured Ardenticatenaceae bacterium | reverse complement strand
CCGCCCCCACCTGATGAAAATTTTAGAAACCCTGGCCCGCATTGAAAGTGAAACAACCTTGCCCCTGGTGCAATGGCTTACCCAGGCTTGTGTATCGCTCAATTGGGGTGTCACTCTGCTCATCTTGACCGCACAAGGAGACGAAGAGACATGCCGCAGTTGCCACCAATTGGTACGTTCCGGGTTTAACCCCATTCTCATCACCGTAGAACCCGATTATAATTTTGACCAGGTACAAAAACGGGCCCGATTGTTGGGTTTCGCCGCTTACAACGTCACCCAACCCAAAGATTTAGACCGATGGAAACGGCCGTATGACTCCTTCACCCCACGCCCCACAACATGAAACCCAGATAACTTTTCTGGCAAACGGCCGTTCTCGCCATCTGGTACAACCCCTGCTCATTGCCACGCTGGTCACCGCCATGTTTTTGGGTATCTGGGCTGTTTTGCGCCAGTTCGTCCCCGACCTTCCCTGGACAGCCACCACCCTGTTCCTCTTTTTTGTTAGCCTGGAAGGGGTTTACACCACCCTCTGGCTCTACCACCCCAACCGGCGCACCGTGACCCGCCTGGATTATCGGGCGGCAGAAGTTGTTTTCCTCATCCTGTGTACTCGCCTGTATACCTGGGTTATTTCCCCGGCTGGTCTGCCCGCCCCGGCCGATCTGCTTATTTATTTGCGTTATCCGTTACTGGTGTTTGATGACCTTTTGTTTATTTTTTTGCTGCTGGCCGCGTTGCTGGCCTGGGTGATCACGTTGACGTATGCCAACTTGATGAATGAACTGGCTGTGAGCCAGGGAGAAGTGACTTTTTACAGTTTACCCGTCGGCGAACAGAAGGTGAGGTTGGATCAACGGCCGTTACACACCAATCGAATTGAACTCAGTGCCCATCTCGCCACTCATTGGGTGTGGGGCGGCACGTTCCTCATTGTTTGTGCTGCCTTCTCCACCTTTGACCTGCCCCAGTCCACCCTGCAAACCCTCTTTTCCCATCGCACCGGGTTGTCGAACCAGATGTTGTGGTTGCTGTTACTTTATTTCCTCACCGGGTTTGTTTTGCTCAGTCAGGCGCGGCTGGCTGTCTTAAATGCCCGATGGCTGGCAGACGGGGTACAAAAATTGCCTGCGCTGGAAAAAAACTGGCACCGGTATAACATCTGGTTAGTGGTGGCGGTGGCGGTAGGGGCGGCGTTTTTGCCCATCGGCACTACCTGGGGAATCGGCCGTTTATTGGAACTGTTGATCTTGCTCTTACTGTCTATCGCTGGTTTTTTTGTCACCTTTTTTATGGGGTTGCTGGCTCTGCTGCTGTCTATCCTCAGCCCAACCATCCCCAACGACACCCAACCGCAACCAACCCCATTCGACCTGGGTCAACTGTTACCCCCCGAACCCACCCCCACCCCGCCCGTGACATCTGATCTGGGTGGTATTGTGTTTAGCAGCCTTTTCTGGGCGGTGGCGATTGTGATGAGTATAACGGCCGTTCTCTTTTTCCTGCGTGACCGGGGGGTGACACTCAATCGTTCGCTGCTGCTGGCAATCTGGCACACATTCCGCCAATGGTGGCACGGCTGGTGGCAAGGGGTTTCTGCCCAGGCCCATCAGTTGCGACAAAACGTACAAAAACGATGGAAACGGCCGTTTTCCCCCACCCTGCCTGCTCCCCCCTGGCGATTCATCCGCCTCAACGCCCTTTCCCCCCGCGAACAAATCCGCTACTTCTACCTGGCCGCCGTGCGCCGCGCCAATGAACAAGGGGTGAGCCGTCAGCCCGCCGAGACCCCTTTAGAATTTACCCAAACCTTAAAAGACACATGGCCTGAAGCCGAAACAGACGTAGATACCCTGACCGACGCATTTTTACGCGCCCGTTACACCCCCCAACCCATTGAAAAACAGGAAGTGTCCCCTGTCAAAGAGGGGTGGCAGCGGGTCAAATCCACCCTGCGTCGGAAAAAGTGATGCCCTTATGCGCGCCGACCGTCTCATTTCCCTACTCATGCTGCTGCAAACCAGAGGGCGTATGACCGCCCAGGAGTTAGCCGACAAACTGGAGGTTTCGCCGCGCACCGTCTACCGCGACCTGGATGCCCTCAGCGCATCTGGGGTACCTGTGTATGCTGACCGGGGGCCAAATGGCGGCTGTTTCCTGCTGGAAAGTTATCGCACCAACCTGACCGGGCTGACAGAAAAAGAGGTACAGGCGTTATTCATGTTTACCGTGCCTGGGTTATTGGCCGACCTGGGAGCTGACAAAACCTCGGAAACGGCCATGCTCAAATTAACGGCCGCTTTGCCCTCCCCCTTCCAACACAACGCCGAGTGGGTACGACAACGAGTGCATCTGGACACAGCCCCCTGGTTTCACCCGGCCGAACCGGTACCATTCCTGCCCATCATCCAGGAAGGCATCTGGCAAAATCGGCGGGTACGGCTGGTGTATCGGCGGGGGGATGGGCGATGGGTGAAACGGCTGATGGAGCCATATGGGTTAGCTGCTAAAACGAGTATCTGGTATGTGGTCGGGCGGGTTAATAAAGGGATGCAGGTGTATCGGGTGTCGCGCATTCAGGAAGCCACCCTGACCGAAGGGCAGTTTGAACGGCCGAAATCCTTTGATTTGCCTACCTATTGGGCTACCTGGTGTGCTGAATTTGAAACCAGCCAATCCCAATACACAGTCAAACTACGAGTTGCCCCGGCCGGAATCCCCCTCATGATTCTGACATTTGGCGAAGGGATGCACACCTTACTCACAGAAACGGCCGAACCCGCCGACCACAACTGCCTGATTTTGCAGATGACCTTTGAGTCAGAAGCCGCCGCCTGTCGTCAACTGATGGGATTAGGAACGGCCGTTGAAGTCCTGGCCCCTCCTTCCCTGCGCCACCACCTCCACACCACCGCCTTGCAACAAGCTACCTTGTATGGGTAAAATCAAGTCCGAAAATCTAATAAACCCCTAAATAGTCGCAAACAAGGTCTTATGAAAAAACAGTTTTTTGTTTTCTGTTTCGTCTTTATTCTTTTGATAAGCACAGTTTTTATTCAACAGACTACTGCTCAGGACGACTTACAAGCAGTAGTGCCCACACGCGATCCTGTCATCGAACAAGAAATCACTGACCGTTTGGCAAACATGAGTACAGCCGCCGTGTCAATCTTCCAGCAGGCTACAACTGATCTTGACGCAGGTAACTATGAGGCTGCGAAAGAGGGGTTTGAATCTGTCATTGATTTAGCTCCACCGTTCCCTGACGCTTGGAGAAGATTAAGCTATGTTGAATTAGAATTAGGCAATATCAATCCTGCCCTAAATGCAGCCCGTCAGGCATACGAGATGGAAGATACTCCCTACAATCGTTTAGCTTTGGCGCGTGCCCTGTTAGCATCAGCATCGTCTGTTCACCTGCAAGAAGCTATGAAACATGCACTTGCTGCTTCAGAGGCTTTACCTAACAACCTGGAAGCACAGGTCTTATTGCTACAAGTCGGACTCGCAAAAGGCAGCCAACCAGCCATTGATCGTGCATTGAACAAACTAAGACAGATCGCACCGGATCACCCACTTACCCACTATTTTTCTGGTTTATCATATGCTGCAAAAGGCGATTGGGCATTGGCAGAAGAAGAGTTATTATTATCACAAGATTTAGGTATGCCTTCAGAGGATGTTACTCTTGCTTTAGAAAGTGGCATTTCGGCTCAATCCCAATGGCAGCAATGGACACTCTGGGGAAAATACTCAATGGCGATATGGGTCACAGGTATTCTTTTTTTATTTATAGCTGGTTTAGTTCTGAGTAAAGTCACTCTTAATGCTGTTCAAAAGTCTATAGCCTCATCAATTTGGGATGTCAGCCCTGGTGAAAAATTCATAAGAAGTTGTTATCGGACGATTATTGGAATCACTTCGCTTTATTTTTATGTCTCAATTCCCTTTCTAGTCGTTACCATTGTTATTGGAGCAGTAATTCTTGTTAATTTCATACTCTCTAC
>CAZPEJ010000530.1:0-4012 GCA_964585465.1 uncultured Ardenticatenaceae bacterium | reverse complement strand
AAACAAAAGCGGGCATGGTTTGCATGGCATCCAGAATCGGCCGCATGGCAGCTTCAAACCGGTTGCTGCGGGCCGACAAAATACCCAGGGGGATGCCAATGAGTAGCGAGATAATGACGGAAACAGTCATCAATGCCAATGTTTCCATGCTTTCTTCCCACAACCCCACCAGGCCCATGAACAGGATGCAAAAGGTGGCCAGCAGGGAGAGGCGCAGGTCATAGGTTTTATTGGCGAGGAGGAAAACGGCCGTTACTATCACCACCCAGGGCAACCCCAATAAAAAGTTTTCCATACTCCGTAACCCAAATTCAATACCTGCGCTGAGAGGTTCAAAAAAGTAGAGGAATATCGGGTGGGTATTGCGGTTATCAATTACCCACACCTTAAAAACGTCAATCGGGTCACGCAGATGAACATCCCAGGCCGCCGGAAAAGTCCCAATTTCAAACACAAAACGGCCGATCAGGGTCAGCACCAGCAGCAGAACGGCACTACCCAACAGGTAATAATTGGTTTGGGAACGAGTGGAGGAGAATTTCGACAGCATATGAAAATACCTTGTATTAACAGTTTGTTGATAGTTTGAGCGGTAACTATTCTGCGCCAGCCAGGGCCAGCATAACGGCCGTTCTGTCAACCACCCCGATCACCTGCCCATTTTCTGTCACCCCAACCATCCCATCGTTGCTGGCGACCATCGGAATCAGGTCGTCTACCTTTGCCATTGAATCTACGGTACGGGCATAAGTAGCCGGGGAAACGGCCGTTTTCATAATCGCCCGTGCCGTCAAAACCTTGCTACGTGGGGCATCTTTGGCAAACTCTTTGACATAATCATTTGCTGGATGGGCCACAATCTCTTCTGGCGACCCTTTTTGTACAATTTGACCATCCTTCATGATAGCAATGTTATCACCCAACTTTAACGCCTCTAAAAAATCGTGTGTGATAAAAATAATCGTTTTGTGCAACACCTTTTGCAGCCGGATCAACTCATCTTGCATTTCCCGCCGAATCAACGGATCGAGGGCACTAAACGGCTCATCACACAACAAAATTTGTGGGTCAACCGTTAAGGCACGAGCTAACCCCACCCGTTGTTGCATCCCCCCGCTTAACTCATGCGGATAATAATTTTCCCACCCTTTTAACCCCACCAGCTCCAACGTTTGTTGCGCCTTGCCCAGGCGTACATTTTTCTCCACCCCTTGAACTTCTAGCCCATAGGCCACATTTTCCAGGATGCGCCGATGGGGGAACAGGCCAAATCGCTGGAAAACCATACTCATGGTGTGGCGGCGCAACTCCAGCAGTTGAACCTCATTCATCTTTACAATGTCTTGCCCGTTGACCAGGATTTGGCCGCCAGTGGGGTCTATCAGGCGGGAAATACAACGCACCAGGGTAGATTTGCCACTCCCCGACAACCCCATCACCACAAAAATCTCCCCTTCGCGTACTTCAAAGGAGACATCTTTGACGGCTACCACATGGCCGGTGCTTTCCAGGATTTCTCCTTTCGACTTGCCGCCTTCCAACGCCTTTTGCACCGCTTCCGGGCGAGGGCCAAAAATTTTCCACACATGCTGGCATGAAATTTTGACAGATGAAGTCATGAGGTTCTCCGGGAACGGTCGTAGAAGTAGTGAACAGTAGACGGTGAACAGTAAACAGTTACTGTTCACTGTTCACTGTTTACTGTTTACTGTCTACTGAATGAATGTTGATAAAACGGTATTGTTAACGGCCGTAATGGGGTATTGCCCAAAATGAGATCGGCCGATTTTTCAGCCACCATCATCACCGGGGCGTAAATGTTGCCATTGGTCACATAGGGCATCACCGAGGCATCTACCACCCGCAAATTTTCTAATCCATGCACCTGCAAACTGTCGGGGTGTACCACCGCCATCCCGTCCAGCCCCATTTTGCAAGTACAGGAGGGGTGCAGAGCTGTTTCAGCATCTTCCGCCACCCAGCGCAAAATCTCGTCATCGGTTTGCACCTGGGGGCCAGGAGAAAGTTCCCCGCCATCAAATTCGGCAAAGGCGGGTTGACTCAAAATTTTGCGGGCACAGTGAATGGCTTCTATCCATTCGCGTCGGTCTTGAGGCGTGGAGAGATAGTTAAAACGTAGGGCGGGGTGAACAGTGGGATCGGCCGTTTTAATTTTGACACTCCCTATAGCATCCGAATACATCGGCCCCACATGCACCTGGTACCCATGCCCTTTGGCAGATGTGCCGTTATAACGAATGGCTAACGGTAAAAAATGGAACATGAGGTTGGGATAGCTAACCTCCTCATTGCTGCGAATAAACCCACCTGCCTCAAAATGGTTGGTTGCCGCCGCCCCTTTGCGGAAAAAGAGCCATTGAAAACCAATCCAGGGCTGATTGTACCACTGAAGGGCGGGATACATCGAAACGGGTTTTGTGCAGGCATGTTGAATGTACACTTCCAGATGATCCTGCAAATTTTCTCCCACACCCGGCAAATCATGAACCACTGGCACCCCCGCTGTTTGTAATTCGCGGGCATTCCCCACCCCGGACAGTTGCAGTAGTTGAGGGGAGTTGATGGCCCCACCGCAACAAATCACTTCGCCGCCATAAACTGTTTGCCGTTTGCCCCACTGCATATACTCCACCCCCACCGCACGGCGACCCTGGAAACAAATTTTGGTGGTAAACGCACGGCATTGGATGGTCAGATTCGGCCGTTTTGCCACTGGATGTAAATAAGCACGAGCCGCGCTCAACCGCCGCCCACGATAGATATTGCGGTCAAAACGGGCAAACCCCTCCTGTTGATAACCGTTCACATCCTCTGTCAACGGGTACCCCGCTTGTTGCACTGCCGCAAAAAAGGCGTGGAACAAAGGGTTATCGGCCGGGCCACGCTCCACTTTTAACGGCCCCTCTACTCCACGAAACTCATTACCACCCGCCAGGCAATTTTCCATTCGCTTAAAATAAGGCAAACAATGGGCAAAGTTCCACCGTTCCATGCCGGGGTCTTTGGCCCATTTTTCATAATCCATCGGGTTGCCGCGCTGAAAAATCATGCCGTTGATGCTGCTGGAGCCACCTAAAACTTTGCCGCGTGCGTGGTAAATGCGCCGATTGTGCATAAACGGCTCTGGCTCCGATTCATACCGCCAATCATAAAACCGATTGCCGATAGGGGTTGCCAGACCTGCTGGCATGTGAATAAAAATATCCCAAAGATAATCCGGGCGGCCTGCTTCCAGCAGCAACACCCGATGGGCAGGATCGGCACTCAGGCGGTTTGCCAATACCGAACCAGCCGACCCGCCACCGACGATGATGAAATCATATTGTGTCTGCATAGTTTGTTGTGAATGTGGGTAAGTGGAATGGATAGGCGCACACTTCTTAGGTTTTGCCTATCCGATGTGGTCATAAGTTTAACGAATATGGGATATTTTGAAAAACGGCCGTAATAACCCAATCGTTACCCCATAAATTTCTGTTTTACCTGGTCGTCCATGTCAGTTGATGACACCACAAACGCCTCGATCAGTTGTAAAGGGTTGGGGTGTGTCCGACTTTCTTGGGCCAGATTTTCTAAACGGCCGATCTCCTGCGCGATTCGGGTTCGTTCTTCCAGCAGGAAATTAAACTGAGCATCACAGGCTGGAATTGGTGGCGGATAATGGAGAATTTCTGCTCCAATTTGCCGTTTTTTCTTTTCCAGATACCCCCTGAGTTCTTCCCAAACAGATTCCATTTTGGGTTGGTTTGATAGCTTATCCATTTTATATCCCATCTTGTGCCCTTGCGTTTTTCAATTAAACCCCAAGGTGGTCGTAAAGTTACCCCATCATCTAAATCCCTGCCCCGACCGACAAAGAGCGTTTTAACGCAAAAAGCCGAGTTTTTGGAAAACTCGGCTTTTCTCTTTGTTTCGTGCGCCCTCACGGGGATTCGAACCCCGGTTTTAGCCTTGAAAGGGCTAGTTCCTGGGCGGGTGAGAAGCTCTTGAC
>CAZPEJ010000529.1:0-4028 GCA_964585465.1 uncultured Ardenticatenaceae bacterium | reverse complement strand
CCTGGATCAACCCTAACCCATCCAGGGCAATTAGAAATTCGGTGGCGGTTGTTTCCGCCACCTGCCATAGGCTAGCGGCGGCGGCTGTGGCAAAGGTAGTTTCCTGGGCAAAACTGCCCAACAAACGAAACCAGGTTTGTTGTTGACGGCCGTTGTTTCCCTCTCCCAGGTAGTCATAACTATACTTCAAAATAATTTCCACCTGGCTCAAACGTTCTTGTTTATCCAGGCGCGGCAGGTCGCCAAACCCACGCCCCTCTGCCACTCGTTGCAAAATCTCGGTGATGGTTTGGGCGTGGCCTGCGAACTTTCGTCGGCTATTCAAGGCCCCGGCCGCCAGGTCGAGTGCCAGCGCATGATACCCTAACCCTTTTGCCAGTTGGTCTGCCAGTTCACTGTTCAAATCCGGCACCCGGGTTTGCAGCAGCAGCCGGGCATCCTGCGGGTTTAATACATCCAGGGGTTGAATCGCCGCCTCGTTTTGTTCCACCGCAAAAGCCACCTCATAGTCACGGGTGGTGAGCAAAAAACAACTGTCGGCGGGCAAAGCGGCTTGAAGTTCAGCCAGGGCGGCGATTTCCCACACATCATCTGCCACTACCAACAAACGGCCGTGTCCACTTAATAGAGCCTGCACCACCTGGGGAGAAAAAACACAATTTTCCAACATCGCCTGAGCCTGGGGGGAGTCTCCCTGGTAAGCATAGGAACACATATGTTGCAGCAGAGGGGTAACACTCTCGGCGGTGCGTTTATCGGGGCCAATGTTTAACCATAACGTACCACCTGGGTAATGCGCCTGGTATTGGGCGACATACATGGCTGCCAAAACCGTCTTACCAATGCCTGGCTGCCCACGCACCGCAGCAGCCGTCCCCTGGCTCACCAATGCTGCGTTATGTTCGGTGGAGAGGCGTTGATGTAACTCTGTTAATTCTTGCTGCCGGCCAATGCCAATTTTTGCCAGGTCTGGCCGGCCCTCTGTGGGGTGTTTCCAGACCAGTGGTAAACGGCCGATGTGGTTAATGGTCAGAGCATTATCACCAATGGCACAGTTTTGGGCGTTCAAAACAGTATATTGGCTGCGATATTCGTCTGGGGCTGGCTGTTGCCTGGTTTGTTCTGCCCAGGTTTCTGGCTGTGGAGAGGGTGTTTCATCTGTTTGGGGGCGCAAAGGCCGCCCTGTTTTAGCCTGGTAAGCTGCCTGCCACTGTTGCTGCCGACGAACCAGACGATCTGCGCTGGCAATCTGATCAGGGTTAATAGCCTGCCACAGATGGAGTACCTCAACCGTCAACAACAAAGCCGCCTGTGTTTCCAGCAATTGCCGGGCGGCCTGTTCATCTTCGGTGGCTAAATAAGCCATAAAAGCCCGTTGAGCTGGCGACATATGGAAGAGCGCATACGCTGTTTCAATACCTGCCTGACGGCACTGTTGTAACAAGGTCTGGCGTTGGGGAATAGCTTTGTTATCGGGGTTGATAATCGCCAGTTGGGCTAAAACGGCTTCGGCCTCATCGGTGAGCAAATCCGTTTCATGTTGTCGTAAGTAAGCTTCGGAGGTTTGCCAATCCGGGGTTTGAATCCAGGCAATGAGCCGATCAGCCAAATCTTCATCTATTTCTTGTTGGGGGATGGCACGGAGTTGACGCAAACCCTCCAGGCGTTGTTGCAGGGCTTCTTGTTCTTCCCCGTGTAGTTCGCCCAGGCGAGTTTGGGCCAAGGTTTCCAATTCATCCAGGAGTTCTGGCGGTTCATCTGTGATGAGAGCCACCATTTCTGTCACATTCTTCACCTGCAAAAAAGCCATAAAAAGCCTATCTACTGGAGACATGGCAGCAAAAGCCTGAACACTCATTAAGAGAGCGGCTCTTTCTTGTATCCGTTGTTGAATTTGAGGGTCTTCGGCGGTTTGAGCCAGGTGGGCTAAAAAAGTCAGGGTTTCTTCAGCAAACAACACCTGGGCATGTTCGTTAATGAAGGGGAGAATCTCTTCCAGGCTATCGAGGGATAAAAAGTTTTGTAACAGAGTTTGGCTGTCTGGGGGCATATGGCTCCTCCTGTGGTGGCAAATGAAGTGGGACACATGAGGGCATTATAAAGGTTCAGGGGAAGCAGGGCAAGCGTTGACTGTCCACTATCCACTGCCCCCTGTTCACTGTCCACTGTTCACTGCCCACTGTCCACTGTTCACTGAGTACTGAGTACTGAATACTGAGTACTGTCCACTGATTACTTCCCCACCACCCGTGCCACCATCTGATTGAGGGTGTTCATTTTGGCAACAGTCAGGTCGGGGTCGGGGATGTATATGCCAAATTCCTGTTCCACAAACACACCAAACTCGGCCAGGGCAAAGGAGTCCATCAGGCCACTGGTGATAATGCCTTCGTCGTCTTGCAGGGGGTAACTGGTATCGCGGATGAGTTCGCCGACAATGAAAGCGCGTATTTTTTCTCGAATGGTGGTTTCGTCCATCATTGCTCCTGGAGAAAGAGATTGGAGATTGGAGATTATGGGGCGGTTGAATCTCCAATCTCTAATCTCCTAATCTCCTGAATTAAACGGGCTGCCAACAACTTCACCCCGGCCGGGGTCAGGTGAACTGGGGTGTCGGTGAATTGGTCGGGTGGAATGGTATCCCACAGGTCGAGGGTGTGCCAGTGGCGGGATTCGGCC
The DNA here is from genome assembly GCA_964585465.1 of uncultured Ardenticatenaceae bacterium. GTDB lineage: Bacteria > Chloroflexota > Anaerolineae > Promineifilales > Promineifilaceae > CAZPEJ01. Next base: position 1,349 of record CAZPEJ010000529.1, on the reverse strand, counting down.
GTTTCTGCCAACAGGTCTCGGTATTGGTCATAAACCCAACGGGGGTAGAGGCTGTTGTAACGCAGGTGGCTGTTTCGGCCGTTGCTGATGAACATGGGTTCGTTGATGATCAGGATGGGAATATCGCCTGCCATGGTGATACCAGCTTGTAACACATCAAAGGCGAGGGAATCGGCCGTTACGGTGACTGGTTCGCCATAATTTTGCCAACTGACATCGGCGGCAAAGTCGGATTGGCGCAGGGGGATTTCGGGCGGGATGGTCTGGTCAATGCCTGTGGCGGCCCAGGAGAAACCCACCAGTTGCAGGCGCAGCAGGTCGGCCAGGTTGCGCCGCTGCCCGACGATGGTTTGTTGCCAAAAGGTAGGGGTGATAAAACGGCCGTCTTGTGGGTTCAGGTTCAGGTCATACTGCTCAATCAGTTGCCGCATCGGTTGTGGGTTGTTTTGCAACAGGGGGTGAACCAGTTGTTTGTCCAGTGGGAAGGATTCCAGCGTCACCAGCCACAGGATGAGGTCGGGTTGGTAGGGCAGGGCGGCATCTAACAGCAGCAAATCTTTGCTCAGGGACATGACCGGGTAACCCAGATTGTAGGTGGTCATGGAGCGGCCGTTTTCCATCTGGTACTGCCCGGCGTTTAACTGCCCGGCTAATGTGTCCTCGTTTTCCAGAAACCAGCCCCAGGTGGAAGAATCCCCCATAATGAACACCCGAAACTCATCCTCAGCTTTGGGCTGGCTGGCAAGGTGGCTTTGTAACATGGCGGGTAGGTTGTAGAGGCTGAGGTTGTAGGAATCGGCCGGGTTTTCGCCGTAGGGCAGGCGCGGGCGGCCGGGGAGCAGGTGGTTGTAGAGGGAGAGGCGGCCCAGGGCGGGCAGGGGTTGGGTGGCGGCAAAGGCCAGGTTGCAAAGGAGGAAAAGAACGGCCGTTTTTAGCACAATTCGCCCTATCACCCACCATGTAATTCCTGATGCCGGTTTGCTGGCTGCTTTTGCAATTTCCAATCTTTACTCCTCTAAAAATGAACCACAGATTGTACGGATGAAACGGATCATCACGGATTTTTTTCGCTTCACCCGATACCTAACAACTTCCCTAAAACCTGTACAGCCTGTTCCGGCTCTGGCAATACAAACCACACCCAGCCCACCACTACATAATGAAAGGTGATAAACCAGGATATAAACTTGAGTAAACCTCCCCTCCATCTGTGTTTATCTGTGTTCGTCCGTGTCCAATTCCTGGTTCGGTCATTCCACTGTTTATGCCCAAACAACCCCACCCCGTGCCACACTCCCCAAATCAAAAAGTTCCAGGTGACTCCGTGCCACAGGCCAATGACTAACATT
>CAZPEJ010000528.1:0-4041 GCA_964585465.1 uncultured Ardenticatenaceae bacterium | reverse complement strand
GGGCGAATTGGTCAATGAGTTGGGCACATTAAATGATTTTATTGGTCATGCCAGCAGCGACACATTCGTTTTGATTACCATGGCCGATAACCCAACTGTGGTGGCGGATCGTTTGCGGCAGCGGTTTAATAACGAAATTCAATCCCACTATAACTTTATGGATAGAGAGCAAGGGGGAATTATGTTGCCAGATGGCACCCTGGTGCCAATGATGCGTCTCTCTGTTGGGGTTGTTTCCTCCAAAACCCAACGCTTCTCTGACATCCGCGAGATCACAGAAACAGCGGCCGAATTGCGCCGTTTAGACCAGGGAAAGTAATTTATCGTATTGGTAGTAACGGCTGAGGTTTCAGGTCACAGGATGAAAAAATTTTTAACCTCGGCTATGACCTGGGCTTTTCTCGATAACCTGACTGAGGGAGTCATTGTTGCAGAAGCTAATGGCGACATTCGGCACATCAACAAAGCTGGGCAAACGTTATTAGGTCTCCAGCACAAGGTCTCTTCTCTCCCAGAGGTCTACCAGGCAATAGCCCCCAATCAGCTCTGGCAATCTCTTCTCAACCCGCCTGTTGAGGTTCACCTGCAAACGGCGGCAGGTCATGTTCTGCGCCTAGAGTCAAAAGCGTGTACCCATAACGGCCGTGATCCCCTGATTCAAATTCTGGTCAATCTACAACCAGATGCCCCCACCTTGCCCACCCCAGCAACCAGTATTGAACAATTAACCGCCCTGACCCGCATTAACAGCGAAGCTGATTTTGACTACAAATTGCAGTTGTTGGTGAATGGCCTACAAGCAACGGGGTGGAATCGGGTGATCTTAACGCTGCGCGACCAGGCGTTTCTGGTGACAAAGCGGGTAACGGCCGGTTTTACTGAAGAAGAGAATAAGTTTCTGGCAGACCATGTACAACCTCCTGAGTTGTGGCTAAAGCTGTTTACCGATGCAGATGCGGAAATTTTCCGGCATGGGGTTTGTTATTTTGTGCCGGGAAACAGTGAATGGTCTCAAGAGAATTTTGGGGGGATTTTGCGCGATGATAAAGCCACCGGGCGTGGCCCAGAGGCGTGGCACGCAACAGATTTGTTGTGTGTGCCTCTGGTGAACAGCAAACAGCAACGGATTGGGTTGTTGGGGTTGGATCAGCCGCAAAACGGCCGTCGCCCTGACCATCTTGCTTTTCAAACCATTGAGTTGTATGCCCAGTTTACGGCCTCCATTATTGAAAATGCCCAATTGGTGCAAGAAACCGTTGCCCGCAACCAGGAGTTTGAGCTGTTGTTGCGGGCCAGTTATGAAATTTCGCGCTCGTTGGAACAAGATACCATTTTGGATTCAATGGGTAAACATATGCTGAATGCGATTCAAGCAGATGGTTACGCCATTCATCGTTGGAAAGATGATACGGAGTCGCTGGTTTTATTAAGGGAGTACCCGGCAAACGGCCGTTCCTCCCACCCCACCATCTCTACCCCCCTCAGCCATGAGTGGTTGCGCCACGTTTTGCAACGCCAGGAATCTGTTGTCGCTTATTCATCGGATGCCCAAACCGCCTCGTTGCCCCAACCTGTGTGGTTAAAAGCAGGCGAACCCTATGTAACGGCCGTTTTGCCCATCGTCCTGTCTGAAGAACCTTTTGGCATTATTCAAGTATTCCGCCGCGACACCCACCGCACCATTACCGCCCGCGAACTGCAACTGCTGGTGGCCCTTTCCAACCAGGCCGGGGCCGCCCTGGAAACAGCCCTGACCTTTGAAGACACTTACGAACGAGAACGTTTTTACAACGCTCTGGGCAGTGTAAGTTTAGCCATCAACTCGGCACTGGAACGGGAAGCGGTTTTGAACCTGATTTGTAGCGAAAGTTTGCGCCTTTTTGGGGTAGATGGGGCACATATCTGGCAACTAGAGGGGGAAAATTACGTGTGCAGCGCGGCCAAAGGCCCCAACCAAGAAGCGTTGGTGGGTTCGGCCGTTTCCATCTTAAACGCTGATTCTTTTGTTGCCACCGTCGCCCGCAGCGGCGAAGCCACCTTCATCAACAACATTCCCCAATCAGAGGCTCCTTACCTGAAGCTGCTGCAACGCCAATCGGCCCAAGCTGCCCTGGGGGTGCCTCTGGAGCAGGAAGGGATGGCCGTTGGGGTGTTGGTGTTAGTAGATAGTTACCAGCCCAACCGTTTCAGCAATAAAGATGTTACCCAGGCCACTACATTTGGGGTGCAGGTAGCCATTGCCCTGCAAAACACCAAATTATTTGAAGAACTACGCCTCTTTAACGAAGAGTTAGACTTACGTGTAGCAGAGCGCACACGCGCCCTGGAGGAAGAAAGTGCCCGCGTGCGTATTTTGCTGCGGATTACCTCAGAACTTTCCGCCAGCCTGGATCATGACCGGGTGTTAAACAAAGCTTTACATCTGGTCAACGAAGTAGCGAATGCCCATCAAGGTATTATCATGCTTATAGACCAGGAAACGGACGAGATGATGTTCCGCGCTGCTTTTGGCATGGATATACAATTTTCCCCCAAAGGTATGCACAGTGGGCTGATGCGGAGTGAAGGGTTAGCGGGTTGGATGATTGAAAACAGAGAGGCCGTTATTGTGCGTGACACCCAAAACGATCCTCGCTGGGTGAACCGCCCCACCAGCAGCGAACATCGCTCCGTCTTGGGGGTGCCCCTGATTACTGGCGAAGATGTGATCGGGGTGCTGATGTTGTTCCATACCGAACTCAACGCCTTTACCACCCAACAGCTCGACCTGGTAGAAGCGGCGGCTATTCAGGTAGCCAATGCCATTAGCAATGCCAACCTTTATGACCTGATCCGTGAGCAGGCCAAAAAGGTAGGTACCATGCTGCACGACGAACAAATTGAAACAGCCAAAAATCAGGCCATTTTGGAAAGTATTGCTGATGGGGTGTTGGTGGCGGATTACCGCAGCCAGATTACCCTGGCAAATGTGCCCGCCAGCAAAATTCTGGATATTTCGCGTGAGCAGTTGTTGGGCAAATCTATTAACGAGTTATTGGGGTTGTATAGGCATTCTGGTGAGTCCTGGATTCGTACCATTGAAAACTGGGCACAAAACGCCGACCGGGTGGAGAAAGGGGTTTTCCTGGCAGATCAACTGACCATTGAGGAAAAGGTGGTCAGTGTACACCTTTCGCCCGTTTTTTCCCGCGACCAGTTCTTCGGCACGGTCTCTATCTTCCGCGATATTACGAAGGAAGTGGAGGTGGATAAGCTGAAGAGTGAATTTGTGTCTACCGTTTCTCATGAGCTTCGTACTCCGATGACTTCGATTAAGGGGTATGCGGATTTGATGTTGATGGGGGCGGCCGGGGGCATGTCGGAGCCGCAAATGCGGTATTTGAAGGTTATCAAAAATAACGCGGATCGGCTGCAAATGTTGGTGAATGATCTGCTGAATATCTCGCGTATTGAAACGGGGAAGACAACATTGGATTTACGGCCGTTAGACGTACCCCAAATCATTGAGCAAGTGGTGGAAGGGCACTTACGCGGTCGTATCCAACACGATAAGAAAAAACTCAACGTCTACACCGAAATTGCCCCCGCCTTGCCACTGGTAAACGCCGACCATGCCAAAGTGACACAAATTTTGACCAACCTGTTAGACAACGCGTTTAACTACACCCCGGCCGGGGGCGAAATTCACATTCACACCCGCGCTGACCATCAACACGTTTACATCAGTGTGAGCGATACCGGGATTGGTATTTCTAAAGAAAACCAGGCCAAAATTTTTGATCGTTTCTTCCGAGCCGAAGATGAAGCCGTGCAAAAAGTTCCTGGTACCGGTTTGGGGCTGGCGATTGTTCGCAGCCTCATTGAAATGCACGGCGGTCGGCTAGAAGTAGAAAGTTTGTTATTCAAAGGTAGCACCTTCACCTTTAACCTGCCGGTTGTGGTGGAGGACAGCGACCCAACTTGACCGGAATAAAGCGATGACAAAAATTCTCATAGAAATGCTTAATTTTATTCTTCCAAGCCTCGGGGACGTCGTTGAGG
>CAZPEJ010000527.1:0-4049 GCA_964585465.1 uncultured Ardenticatenaceae bacterium | reverse complement strand
TATCCCTATTGCAAAACACCCGAAGCCATAGGAAGTTACGGAAAAGCTGTTATGCAGCATAAGGTGATCAATTGACATGCTGCTGAGGGGGATTAGAGATTGGAGATTAGAGATTGGTCAATCTCCAATCCCCAATCTCCCATCCCATCATAAAAATGTCAGTTTACGCTCTCTTTGAGTATCGCTGTTGGGGAGGCGGAAGTTAAAACGGCCGTTCCCAGCAGCAAATAAAACGCCCCTGCCAAATCTACCAGAAAAAAAGAGTGATCCACCAGCCCATGCACCAGCATATCTACCAAAACCCCACCCAACCCCACCACCAGAGGCAACAGCGCGTATGGCAAATTGTCTACTGTCCACTGTTTACTGTCCACTGCCCACTGTTTACTATCCCCTACCAACTGTTTCCCAATCACCTTTCCCGCCATCCCGATCATCCACCCACCTGTTACCAGCCCCAACAGCCCCAGGCGGGTAGCAAAATCCAGAAAGAGGTTGTGTGGGTGGTTGAGGTTGGGTTCGGCCCAGGCCGCATCGAAGATGTAACGGCTGCGGTATTCGTAGAGGAAGTTGTCCAGCCCCACACCAAACCAGGGGTGGTCGGTAACCATGTTTAGGCTGGCCCGCCACAGGTTCACCCGTAGCAAACCCGTTGTGCCGGTCAGGTCTAATCGCCCGGCCAGGACTGGAATTTGCAGGGCGACCAGTAACCCTGCCGCGCCTGCCACACCAGCCGCCACCACCCAGGGCCAGGTGGAACGGCCGTTTGCCCGTTGCCACTGCCAAAATACAAATAACAGGGCAGATGGCAACCCCAAAAATAACGCGCCCTTGCTAAACGTGAACAAAACAGCCAGGGTGATGGGGGCAAGGAGCAGAAGGTAGAAACGACGGCGAGGGGTGGAGATTGGCGATTGGAGATTGGGAGGCCAGGGCAGAACCAGGGCAACCAATAAGGGGATGATGCGCCCCAGGTAGAGAGCCACGTTGTTGGGGGAACCGTAGACAGAACGCAGACGCATCAGGCCACCTTCGGCCGTTATCAGGTTGCTGCCCGTGCCATATTGCCACAACCCATACACCGCCACCACTGCCCCACCCAGAATAAACGCATCCAACACCCACCACATCTCTTTTTGGTTTAACCTGGCCCCTCGCAGCAGCACATACAACAAAGCTGGTTCCAAAATGACCCACCGCCACTCATTCAAGGCCACATCTAGCCGCGTGGTGAAGAATAACGAAATGGTAGTTACGGCAACAAAGGCCAGGACAGCGTAATCGGCGGCGAGGAGCGAAGGACGAGGAGCGAGGAGCGAGGAGCGAAACCTGAAACGTGAAACGTGAGACGTGAAATGTGAAATGTGAAACGTGAAACGTGAAACTAGGAAAGCTGCAAAGGTGATGAGGGTGAAAACTTCGACGGGGGAGAAACGGTAGCCCATCATGGGTTTAGGGGTGACGTAGAAGGGCAGGCAGAAGGTGATGAGGGCGATGCCCCAGGCGGGACGTAAGGCAATGAGGATAAAGAGAGCCAGCAGGGCGGGCAGGTAGACGAAAAAACTGGGAGCGACGTAAAAGATAACGGCCGTTATGCCCATCACCGTCAGTTGTGACCCATCTCCTAATCGCCGATACACCCCGGCCACAGGTTCGGCCCAGGTTGGAAACCAGGTCAACCAACCTGTTAAGGCCACCAGGGCGGAACAAACGGCCGTTATCACCATCTGTTTAGGTTCACCCCAATTGGCGAATTTTTCGCGTAGCCATGATATAACGACCTGCCAATTCACTTTACGGCCGTTCCAAAAAACCAGGAAAAAACAGCCAACGGCCGTGCCCACCAACCCCCACATCCCCAGGCGGTACAACCTGTCTGGCGGGTGGTAGGCCACACTAAACCCGTTTAAGGCCCATTGATCCCAGCCCCGTACAGCCACCAGCTCTAATGTATGCACCCCAGGCGGCAAATCCCGTGCCACCCACTCGGTTGCCAGATAATCATCCGTTTTGCTGGGCGACGTGAGAATGAGCGTGCTGCCATTTTCATCGCGGGGTAGGGCGTTGGCGGGCTGGCCGTCTATGGTAATGTACAGGCGGGCGCGGAAGTCGGCACGGCGCACCCGCACGCCTACGTCGCTGCCCCAAAAAGTGAAGGTCATCCGGTCGGCGGGTGCATTTTCTGGGGTTTGGCTGATGTCTGCCCCAAACTGGGGTGAAAACTCCCATCCCCCCTGGTAAATTTGTGTTTCGCCAGGAGCAGCCAGATGGAAACCGGGGGAGGCAACGGCCGAATCGTTCAAACAGCTATCACAAAAATGGCATACGCTGGAGTCGCTGAATCCTAACAAACACTCAGAAAGGGCAACGGCCGTTTGTCGCCCGGCCACCGCAAACCCCCAACGAGGATCATCGGCCGGGGACGCAGGTTGCCAGTTTTCCAGGAACATCAACCCCATCCAGGGCCATTCCAGGCGAGCGCGTTGGTAAGCCGCAACTGTCCACTCCGTTTGTTGCCTTTCACTGGCCGCCTGACCCCAAACGGAAGGGTTGCCATGCCACCCCTCTGGCAGCCAGTTCCACCCCCAATTGCCCGCCCAAATAGATTTACCTCCATCCCCGTACTGCTCCATCACCTCCCGCATCAGGATCACATGGCTAAAGTTTAACACCGCCGCGTCCACCGTGCGGTCGTCTGGCGGCTGGCTGAAACCATACGGTTTGGCTGCTGCTACGTCGAAGGCATCTGCTACCCCGGCCAGGTACAACTGCTGCAAAAAAAGCCAATCTGCCAGGTTTTGGGGGCCGGTTTCTACGGTAGGGGCCAGTGGGGCAGCCACAATGACTGCGTCGGAGTCGCTGCCGCGAATGGCATTGGCGGCGGAGGTGAGCAAAGCCCCATACTCGATGGGGTTGGGGGGCTGGTTGCCCCAATGTGACATCAAATTAGGTTCGTCCCAGATGATGTAGTAGCGGAGGTTGTTCCCATAGCGGCTGGCAAACTCCCCGACCCAGGCAGCAAACGCAGTTTTGTCTGGTGGGGCAAACTGGTCGGCCGGGTGGCCGTCTAACAGGGGAATGAGGATGAGGTGGTGGGCAGAAACGGCCGAAATCAATCTATCACTGTTTTCCCAATCGTAGGCAGAGGGTGGGGCAAAATAAAAGGATTGTTTGACGTAGCGCACCCCGGTGGCTGCAAGTTGTGTCAGTGTCGCATCCAGAGCCGCCTCGTCATACTGCTCTAAGGCCACATTCAGGCCCAAAGTGGCCCCGCCGTGTGCCATAGGCTCTGGCAACCCTGAGGGAATGCCGCGTGTCAGAAAAATCTGCCGCTGGGCCACTCCCCCGGCCGCCAACAACGCCACGCCAGCCGCAAACAGCCAAAAAAGGAAGAGATAAAGAGGTTTACGTTCCATTTTACCGTCATGTTTTGAGGGGGCACAATTGCCCCCGCCTCTGTAGCCGCGATTTCCTAATCGCGCCCAACGCGAAAAGGATTTCGCGCCTACAGGGATTTCATGCTTCTCTGTAACCGCGATTTCCCAATCGCGCCCGACGCGAAAAGGATTTCGCGCCTACGGGGATTTCATACCTCTCTGTAACCGCGATTTCCTAATCGCGCCCAACGCGAAAAGGATTTCGCGCCTACGGGGATTTTATGCCTGTAATAAATCCCACTTGTTGCCGTACAGGTCAAAAAAGACCACAACCCACCCATAACTTTCATGGCGTGGCTCTTCGGCAAACTGAATGCCACGCGTTTTCATGGTGTGGTAATCATCCCAAAAGTTGTCGGTTTGCAAAAAGAGAAAGACCCGGCCGCCTGTCTGATTACCAATGTGGGCAGTTTGTTCGGCCGTTACAGCTTTTGCCAGCAATAACGAAGCCCCCAGCGAACCCGGCGGGGCAATAATGACCCACCGTTTGCCCCCACCCAGGTCAGTATCTTCTAACAGGGCAAACCCCAAAGATTGTGTGAAAAATTGGATAGCTTCGTCGTACTCACGCACGACGAGGGTAATTATGGCGAGTTTGTTAGACATGTAGCG
>CAZPEJ010000526.1:0-4052 GCA_964585465.1 uncultured Ardenticatenaceae bacterium | reverse complement strand
TCTCTGGCGGCAATTTCCCACCATTCGCAACCAAACCTGGGTGAAAGACAACCTGGTTTTGCTGGGGGATGCCAAAGCGACGGCTCACTACTCAATTGGGTCTGGCACCAAGCTGGCCATGGAGGATGCGATTGCCCTGTTTGAGGCGTTAAGGGGGACGGCTTCGGTGGCGGAGGCGTTGCATCGGTATGACACGGAACGGCGGGAGGAGGTGGAGAAGATTCAACACACGGCAAATGTTTCGTTGGAGTGGTTCGAGGCGATGCCGCGCCATTGGCAATTGGCACCACAGCAGTTTGCTTTTGGGGTGATGTCCCGTTCTAAACAAATGACGTATGAGGAGTTAATTGTGCGGGATGCCGGGTTTGTTGAACCGGTGCAGCAATGGTTTTTGCAGCAGGTTCGCCACCAGGGGTTTACCGTTGCCGATCATACCCCGCCTATGTTTACCCCGTTTCGGTTGCGGGAGATGGTGCTGGAAAACCGGGTGGTGGTGTCGCCGATGGCCCAATATTCGGCCGTTGATGGGACTCCCAACGATTGGCATTTTGTTCACCTGGGCAGCCGGGCGGTGGGCGGGGCGGGGCTGGTTTTTGTGGAAATGACCTGCCCCTCACCCGATGCCCGCATTACCCCCGGTTGTACCGGGTTGTGGTGCGAAGAACATTATCTGGCCTGGAAACGGGTGGTTGAGTTTGTACATGGCAATAGCCAGGCCAAAATTTGTATGCAATTAGGCCACGCCGGGCGCAAAGGTTCAACCCAATTGGGGTGGCAGGAAGAAAATCACCCCCTGCCCACAGACAACTGGCCGGTGTATGCCCCCTCGGCGATTCGATATTTCCCCGATAGCCAGTTGCCCATTGAGGTGAGTGAAGCAGATATGACGCGAATAACGGCCGATTTTGTCCGTTCTGCCCGTTATGCCGATGAAGCCGGGTTTGATATGCTGGAAATTCACATGGCACACGGGTACTTGCTGGCTAGTTTTATCTCCCCGCTGACCAACCAGCGCACCGATCAGTACGGCGGCTCCATCCACAACCGAATGCGTTTTCCTTTACAGGTTTTTGCGGCTTGCCGTGCCGCCTGGCCGCCGCACAAACCGATGTCGGTACGCATTTCGGCCACCGATTGGCACCCAGGCGGGTTATCGGCGGAAGATTTGCTGGTTTTGGCCGCTCTGTTAAAGGAAGCAGGGGCCGACTTGATAGATGTGTCTACCGGGCAAACGATTCCAGAACAACAACCTGTTTACGGCCGTATGTGGCAAACCGCTTTTGCTGACAAAGTGCGCCTGGAAGTGGGGATTGTTACCATGGCGGTGGGGGCCATTACAACGGCCGATCAGGTAAACACCATCTTGTTACAAGGCCGGGCCGACCTGGTGGCACTGGCCCGTCCTCACCTGTGGAACCCTTACTTCACCCTGCAAGCCGCCGCCCATTACAACCATCGGGCACAATTTTGGCCCGACCCCTACCTGAGCGGGCGCAACGAGCTATACCGACTGGCAGAACGGGAACAGGCCGAATGGCTGGAAAACCGGCGCACCCTGAAACCCCCCTCCCACCGTGTAACAGATCACCAGGCATGACCTTGAAACAAAGGTTGTTGTGAGCTGTTATCACCTTTAACTTTTTGCGCTTCCTTAAACGTGATAGTCGCGGCTGGCATTTTAATCTCCTCTTGGTTGAGGAGTTGTGAAATGGTCAAAATTTGGAGTTTGGGGTAATCCCGGTTCCAACCAGGGGAAAAATAAAACCCGGATGCAACTGCTTCGGCGTACATTTCTTGGCTGGGGTTTTCCAGGGTGATAAATACACCAATTGCTGCCCCTTCCCGTTCAATCGTGCCGCGTAAATCTCGAATATCGCTACTTTTAACTTTGCCACTTTTTACCTGAATCAGCACTCTTTTTGCTTTTCCACCCGCTTCATCAATAAAGGTAATGACCCCATCAATGCCTTTATCGCTCCCTTTTTTGCCCACTTTGGTATTCACTTCTGCCCCAAGCGGCCGGGCTTTTACCAGGGATAGTGCCCACCATTGAAATTGGTACCGGTCATCTTTGGCTAATTGCCTGGCAGAAGGTAAATCTTCCGGCTCGCCAATCAGTAGATAATCCTTCTTTTCCTCCAACCCAAACATATCTTTTAAGCGGTATTTTTGCAGGGCAATCGAAAGATGGGTGATGTCTATGCCTAGCCAGTTGCGGCCTAGTTTCTGTGCGGCGGCTATGGTGGTGCCACAACCGCAAAATGGATCGAGAACTGTATCCTCAGGGTGGCTACTGGTTTGGATAATACGCTCCAGCAAAGCCAGTGGTTTTTGTGTGGGGTAACCAAGTGCATCTTTGGCCTGGGAATTGACAGGTGGAGTATCTGTCCAGACGTTTGATAAAACGGTGCCTTCCATTTCATCCAAGAACCGTTTATAAGCTGGCACTTTCCCGGTGGGGGGTATCTCAATTTTACCTTCTGCCAGCCATTCTTTAGCACGGCTTTCAGGCATTCGCCAGCCGTTTGCGGGCGGGGAGCAACCCAGTAGTTCGTAAAAATACCCTTTACTCCCTTTTGGTTTTACCAGATTGTCGAAACGAAATTTTCGGCCGTTTTCCTCATGGACGTAATGTGACTCAATGTAGCTTTCGCTGTGGGCTACCTTCGGTTTATTCCAGGTAAATTGTTGGCTTTTGCTGTAAAACAAGATGGTATCGCTGGTTCTGGCATACCGTTTGGCATCGCTGTGTGTGGTTGACCGTTTCCAAATGATCTCATTTTGGAAGTTTTTGCTGCCAAAAATAGCATCTAACAAAATTTTGAGGTAGTGACTGGCTGTTGAATCGCAATGAAGATAAAGCGAGCCTGTTGGTTTGAGAACACGGTGTAACTCAACGAGACGAGAAGCCATCATCACCAGATAAGCCATCATCTGATTTCTACCGACGGATTGCCGGAGCGCATGAATTAACCCTGATAAAGCCACACTGCCTGTGGTAACAAGTTCTTCATATATTTTTTCTGTTGTTTCATTCCAATGCCAGGTATCTTCAAAAGCTGTAATCTGAGCGTCCGCCTCCTGACCGCTTTCATCTTTGAACAGCACGTTGTAATTACGATTGGAGTTAAAAGGTGGATCAAGGTAGACGAGGTCTATACTCTCGTTTTGGATGTATTCGCGCAAGATAGGAAGGTTATCCCCATAATACAGAGTGTTCATGAAAACGAAGTATAACAGATTGTTATCTACTGCATCAGGTCATAAATTGGCGTTTTGCTGAAGGAGATCAGCGGTTTGCCAATCTCCAATCTCTCGTCAAAACCACCCAAAGCAGCCATCCCACCTACTGGCAAAAAGCCGGGGCAGTGAAAAATTGAACGGCCGTTATGAACCACCCCCCCTCTAACCGTTGAATGGTAATGGTTTGTGGCAACAGGGTTGGCCCACTGCTAGAGATGCGTTGCCCGGTGGTGGCCTGGTAAACGGCCGTTGACCACGTTTCGCAGCTATCCACTTCCAGGTGGTTGTTGTTGATCAGCCGCACCTCATCAATGTAACTGCGGTAAAAATCCAACTCCGAAATTTGCACCGCCCCCTGGTTATTGAGCGTCTGAATCTGGTTTTGCAAGGCGGTGTAAACATCCCCGGCCAACATGGTGTCAGCCAGGGTAGCATCCCCCTGACGAAAGGCTTGAATTTGTAACTGGATGGCCTGGGTGAGAAATTGGGCTACTTCGCGGGAGAGTTCGGCAGAAACGGCCGTATTCCCATTGGGCCAAAACGGGTTCGTGCCAGCCAGAATTTCATCCCCGTCTGTGATGCCGTCCCTGTCCATATCTGCATCCAACGGATTCATCAAATACCGCACCTCCACCCCATCCCCAATCCGGTCGCCGTCACTATCTGGGTTGGTAGGGCTGGTGCCCACCTGATACACCTCCTCCGCATCCGAAAGCCCATCCTGGTCGCTGTCTTGTTGGCTGCTGGGGGGTGGAGTGGTTTGCCCTGGTGCGGGCTGTGGGGTAGGCTGCACATTATTGAGACCATAC
>CAZPEJ010000525.1:0-4053 GCA_964585465.1 uncultured Ardenticatenaceae bacterium | reverse complement strand
TACTCCAACCAGGGATCGTCTCGAATGTAAGCCAGTTGTTGTCCAAGATAAGGCAGTGGTTCCAAGTTGTGCCAACGACGTAGTAAATGCCACTCCTGAGTCTTCAAACTACTCGCTCTTAATCGCCTCAATGATATTCACCTGGCTGGCACGGATGGCCGGGTACCAGGCAGCCACAATAGCCACCAGCAGAGCAATGAAAAAACTGTACGTCATCGAGGTATAAGGAACGGCCGATTCCAGCACAAATCCGCCTATCGAACGAAGCCCAATAATAAAAACGTCCGACAACACCGCCCCAAACCCCACGCCAAAAATCGCCCCCAGCAGGCCAATGGTACAAGCCTCCGCCAAAATCATCCGCCGCACCTGCCCCCGCCCCATACCCAGGCTACGTAAACCGCCCAACTCACGGGTGCGCTCAAACACATTCATCAGCATCGTGTTAATCACCCCCAACGCCGCCACCACCAGACCAATCAACCCCAACACATCAAACAAACTAAACGCCTGGGCACTGAGTTGACGGATTTTTTCCTCAAATTCTGCTTTACTTTCCACTTTCAGGTTCAGGCTGCGCCCCAAGTCATTTTCAATTACCTCTGTCACCGCTTCTAACGAAGAGCCAGGTGCCAGTTTTACGGAAAAGCTGCTGACATCGTTCACCCCAAAGTAGCGGCGCAGATCTGTCCAGGAGCCGGTGACGGTGGTGGTTTCCCCGGCGGCAAAATCCACCACTACTGCCACAATGGTAAACGGCCGTCTGCCCCGTTTCGTCTCCAATTGCACCACATCCCCCACATCCAGGTTAAACTTATTTGCCACATCCGCCCCCACAATCACCGCATCCCCTTGGGCCAACTGAGCAATCACCTCGGCTGAACTGTCTGGCCCTTCTTGGATTTGCAGGTTACGCACACTCAGGTAAGTGGTGGGGTCAACGGCCACAAACACGGCAAAATCATCGTCGCCGTTGGGAAAAATAACACGAGTAGGCAGGAAACGGGACTTGGTAACGGCCGTTACCTGCTCCAACCCCCATAACCGTTGTTCCACTTCCCCCGGCATATCCAGCGGTGCCCGCACAAACAAATCCCCACCCAAAGCCGTATCCACCCATCGCTGAATGTCTGTTTCAAAACTGGTGGTCAGGCCATTGATGCCCACCACCATGCTGATGCCCACCATCAGCGCAGCCACCGTTAGCGTGGTACGGCCGCGTGACCGTTCAATGTTGCTGCTGCCCAATCGCCCCTCGTTGCCAAATAACCAAATGACAAACGGCCGAATCACCCACTCCAACGGCCCCGCCACCAGAGGAATGCACAACGTTGCCCCCAACAGCAAAATAAAAATGGCAGTACTGCCGGTCGTAAAGGCGGCTTCGGGGCGAAAAGGCACTTGATACAACAACAACAGGCAGGCCAGCACCGTCAACGGGCCAAACTTCCACCCCATTTGCACCCAGCGCGCCTCATCCACATTCCCCTGCACCCGCAACGCCTGTAGCGGCGAAATACGCGAAGCCTGCAAGGCGGGCAACAAAGCCGCCAGCAACGTCACCACAATTCCCACCACAAACGCCTGCACCAAACTCTCCGGCGTAGCCGTAATCTGTTCAATGCGCTGCCCGGTGAAACCAGACACCGAAACCACCAACAGCCGCGCCAACCCTAACCCGCTAACCACTCCTGCCAGCGACCCCATGAACCCTAAAATGACTGCCTCGGCCAACACCAACCCCATCGTTTGCCGTCGTGTCAGCCCCACCGCCCGCAACATACCAATTTCGCGGGTGCGCTCCACCACCGTCATGGCAAAGGCGTTGTAGATTAGAAATGACCCCACAAACAGGCTGACGACGCTAAAAAAGTTTAACCCTTGTTGGTAACTTTGCAGGCTATTGGTCACCAATTCCCCGCGTGCGGCGGGCTGTTTTACGGTTAAACCATCCCCTAATTGGGTTTCGATGCGTTCTGCCAGTGCCACCAGAGCTTCGGTGTCGTTGGCAATGGTGTTTGTGACAACCAGTTCAATTTGCCCAATTTCGCCAGTCAGATTAAACAACGTTTGCACCACTGGCAACGGGGCAATGCCCAACACGCCTTCGTTGGCACTGGCAATGCCATCTTTGGCAATGAACCCCACCACTCGAAAGGTTTCCAGGCCGTTGGGGGTGAGAATGGCAAAGTCGTCGCCCAGGTCAATTTTTTCCTCCTGAGCATATTCATCTACCAGCAGGATGTTGTAACCTGTTTCGCCGGGTTGTAACAAACGGCCGTTTACCAGTTCATAACTGTGTACCCCCACATCCGCCGCCATATCCCGCCCCAACAACCAGAAATTGGTGCCCGGCGTAACCCCCCCACCCGCACTAAACTGCTGATCCCAATCGGCGGCATCGTTGGCAGCCACAGTGACCCCCACCACCCCAGGCGCAGCCGCCACTACTTCGGGGAAACGGCGGATGTCGCTAAGGGTGTTTTCGGCAAAACTTTCACCAGAAACGGCCGTTTCCACCACCAGGTCACTTTGCCCGGCCGTTTCATCAAAAAAACTGTTAATAGATTTTAAGGTACTGTTATTGGTGGCATTCACCGCCACCATCGCCGCTACCCCCACCACAATCCCCAACGTCGTCAATACCGTCCGCACCCAGCGCGTGGTTAAATTTCGCAACGTCAGCACCAACGGCGAATGAACCGTCCAAACCCCTACCTGAAACATCATTCGCCTCCAGCCTTCAAATCTGCCACCACCCCCTGGCAAACCTGCACCAGATCGGCCGGGGCAACCGCAAAAACAGCAAACGGTGTCCCAGCCGCCGCCCAGATAACCCCAAATTGAGTCAAATCTTCGTCCACATAAATGGGCAGGGAGGTGGCGTGTCCAAACGGCGGCACCCCACCAATGGCAAAACCAGTTGCCGCCCGCACGATGTCTGCGTCGGCTCGTTTGACCTGTTTGCGTCCCACCCCGCGCAGAGCCGCCAGTTTACGTTCGTCCAACTGGTTAGCTCCAGAAACCAGGGCCATCACAGGCTGATCCGCCACCACAAAACAGAGGCTTTTCACAATTTGCCCCACCAGGCAACCAACCGCATCGGCCGCTTCCTGAGCGGTGCGGGTACTTTGTTCAAACTCAATAATTTCAACAGCCAGCCCCAACTCGCGGGCGGCCTCGGCTACTTTTTGGGCAGAGGGGTGTAGGGTTTTCATCATTTAGGGGGGGATAGGGTCTAGGGTGTATGGTGTAAAAAGTCAATATGCTGGTGTCCCATTCTCAAAAATCATCCTCATTTTCATTATCCTCGTCCCATTGCGAGCGTTCGCGCCAACGATGGCGTTGGGAGAGCCATTCGGCGGCCTGGGAGGAGGGGTCTTCATCATAGACATCTTCCAGGCTTAAATCAAAAACAGCGTCTACAAAATCGTCGCTGTCAAACCCAACTTCTTCCGGTTCGGCGTTTTCCATTTCGTCGCGCAACATGTCTCTTTCGGCCGTTTTGCGGGCGATTTTGTTGCGGACATGCTGCGCCACCTCGGCCAGCCAATCCCGCCCCTCGGCTTCTGCCTGTTGGGCGCGGTGCATCAGGTGGGCACTTTTATGTTTTTCCAGCTTCTCCAACTCCCGTTTGATCTCCTCCAAACGGCGATGACAGCGAGCAATCTCTTGTTGTAATGCTTCAGCCAGTTGTTGGTCGGTTTGGGCATAGTCGGGGTGTTCGGTGTGGGCGGGTTCCAGAGCCAGGGCTTGCAGTTTTGTCAGGTCGCCGGTGGCGTAAGCGGTGTTGATGGCAATCATCAGGGTGGTGCGATAGGTGCGGTCGGCAGCATCCAGGGCCAGGTCGGGGTGAAAGCGGCGGGCTAATTGACGGTAAAGTTGTTTCAGGGTGGTGGCATCGGCCGTTTCTGTGGCTGCTGTTTGGGGGGCCGCACTCAGGTAACGATACTCCCCAGTGGCAGCCGCCCCGTCCCCCCCCACCCCATCGGGGTCATCACGCCTAGACCACCCGGAACGGCCGGTTTCCCCCACACCCCCCACATCTCCACG
>CAZPEJ010000524.1:0-4079 GCA_964585465.1 uncultured Ardenticatenaceae bacterium | reverse complement strand
CCCTGGACACCCTCCCCCTCACCCCCTCTGGCAAACTCAACCGCCGAGACCTACCCGCCCCTGCCCCTGCCCACCACACCCATGCCGCCGACTTTCTGCCACCACGCACTCCTGTTGAGGAAACATTGGTAGAAATATGGGCAGATTTGCTTGGTTTGCGCCGGGAACATGTGGGTATCTATGACAACTTTTTTGAATCAGGCGGCCACTCTCTCCTGGCGACCCAAGTTATTTCCCGTATTCGTACCCTGTGGCAAATCGAATTGCCTTTGCGCGTTTTGTTTGAATCACCAACAGTGGCTTCGCTGGCAGAACGAATGGCAACCTGGCAATCTGACAGCCCTCTCTTGCCAGCCATCCAACCCATTTCCCGGCAAAACCCACCGCCACTCTCTTTTGCCCAACAGCGGTTGTGGTTGCTCGCCCAACTGGAGCCAGATTCGGCCGTTTACAACTTGCCAGAGGCGATACGGTTACAGGGTGTACTGAATGTGGTCGCCCTGGAACACAGCCTGTCAGCTATCATAGCCCGGCATGAAACGTGGCGTACAACATTTACCAGAGCAGGAGAACAGCCTGTACAAATGATTCACCCACCTGTTGTGTTCCATTTTTCAGTTTGCATTGAAACAGAATGGGTGGATGTTGATCATCCCTTATTGGATTTACGGCCGTTTCCACCCCACCACCGCGAAACCCACGCCATCTGGTTATTAAATCAAATCACAACACGGCCGTTTGATCTGGAACACGGCCCACTGGTACGAATAGCCCTGTTGCGCCTGGATGAAAACGATCATGTGTTGCTTATCGTCGCCCACCACATCATCACCGATGGCTGGTCGAGGCATATTTTCCACCAGGAATTAACAGCCCTGTACTCGGTATTCAGCACTCAGTATTCAGTAAACGGTAAACTTGACCAGACAGACTCGCCTCTCGCTCTTCCCCCTTCTCTCCTCTCACCTTTACCCATCCACTATGCAGATTATGCCCAATGGCAACGAAACTGGCTGCAAGGGGCGGTCTTAGAAGGCCAACTGGCTTACTGGCGGCAGCAGTTGGCCGACATGCCACCCGTTTTAGAGTTGCCCACTGATCAAATACGGCCGATTATCCAAACTGCTCATGGTGCATCTGAATTTCGCCTGTTCCCCACTCCCCTGGCAGATAGCCTCAAAAGCCTCAGCCGCCAGCACGGCGTTACCCTCTACATGACCCTGTTGGCAGCGTTTCAACTGCTGCTCTATCGCTATACCGGGCAAACCGATTTGCCCATCGGCACACCCATTGCCAACCGCAACCGCCGAGAGATTGAAGGGTTGATGGGCTTTTTTGTCAACACGTTGGTATTACGTACCCAACTAGATGGCAACCCATCCTTTTTAGAGTTACTGAGACGGGTGCGGGAAGTGACACTGGGAGCTTTTGCCCATCAGGATGTGCCATTTGAATATCTGGTGGAAATGTTGCAACCCGCCCGAAGTGCCAGCCACGCGCCGCTTTTCCAGGTGATGTTTGCTCTGCAAAATACCCCGCAAGAGAAATTGCACCTATCTGGTTTAACCCTTCGCTGGCTGGATGTGGGCAGCGATAGTACGCCATTCGACCTGTCGCTTTCCATGATGGACAGGGAAGAAGGATTAACGGCCGCTTTGGTCTACAATCGCGATCTGTTTGAAGCCGCTACCATCACCCGAATGCTGGATCATTTTCAGGTTTTGTTGCAAGGGATTATCGCCCAACCAACACAACACATTTCTCATCTTCCCCTCCTGACAGATGCAGAAAATCAACAACTTCTGCACGGCTGGAATCCGCCAGTCGAGTTGGCTTCAACCTTGCTGATGCACCAGTTATTTGAGACCCAAGTAGAACGCACCCCAGAAACAACGGCCGTTCTTTGTGGTTCTCACCAGTACAGCTACCAACAACTAAATGAACGTGCCAACCAGATGGCTCACTACCTGCAAAGTTTAGGGGTTGGGCAGGAAACAGTGGTCGGTGTACTCCTGGAACGCTCCCTGGATGTTGTCATTGCCTTGTTGGGTATTTGGAAACTAGGGGCGGTCTATCTTCCCCTCGATCCGGTTTATCCCGATGAACGGCTGGTTTATATGTTGCAAGATTCAAAAACGGCCGTTTTAATCACCCAAAAGGAAATTTATGATTTACGATTGACGATTGACGACTCTATAATCACCTGTCGCCAGGTTAAACTCGTCAATTTAACGGCCGATTGGCCCACTATCGCCACCTATCCCATCCATAACCTCCAAAACCCAATTAAGCCAGAAACCCTGGCTTACCTCATCTACACCTCTGGCTCCACCGGCCAACCCAAAGGGGTACTGATTGAACAAGGCGCGTTTACCAGCCATTGCCAACATATTGCCCAATACTACAGTCTGAGTCATCAGGACACCGTGTTGCAATTCGCCTCGTTCAGCTTCGATGCCGCGCTGGAACAACTGGCAACGGCTCTGATTTGTGGGGCCCGTGTGATCATTCGTGATGGTGAGGTGTGGAGTCCACAGCAACTTCAACAGCGTATTGTCCAATACGGCATCTCGGTGATGAACCTGCCCACCGCTTACTGGCATCAGGTATTGGTTGCCTGGAAGCGCACAGATACGGCCGAAACCCGGCAAACCCGCAACACCCTCCGGCTGGTGATGGTAGGAGGAGAGGTTATGTCATCCCAATCCCTTAAACTGTGGCAAACGGTACGCACAGAGGGGGAAAGATTGCTCAATGTTTATGGCCCCACCGAAGCAGTCGTTACGGCCACAGGCTTTGAGATCGCCCCAACCTGTGTGGCGCAATTGGCAACAGAAACGGCCGTTCCCATTGGCCGCCCTATTGGAGATCGCCAACTCTACCTTCTTGATTCGGCCGGGCAGCCCGTTCCCATCGGCACCCCTGGTGAACTCTACATTGGTGGCACACTCGCACGCGGCTACCTGAACCAACCAGAGTTGACCGTCGCTAAATTTACGATGGAGGTAGGGGTTCAAAACCGTCAATCAGAAATCGGCCATCGGAAATTGTATTGTACAGGAGATTTGGCCCGTTACCGGCCCGATGGCAACCTTGAATTTCTCGGCCGGGTTGACACCCAGGTAAAAATTCGTGGTTATCGGGTTGAGTTGGGGGAGATTGAGGCCGCTCTGCGGGAACATACGACCGTTCAAGAAGCTGTTGTAGTTGCACAGGCCCACGAAACTACTGGCACTCGTCTGGTAGCTTATGTTGTTACGTCGCAACCCACAGAAGCCGATGAGGTGTTACGCACCTACCTGAAACAACGGCTGCCTGTCTACATGGTTCCCACCAGCTTTATCTCCCTGGATACTCTACCGCTAACCCCCAATGGCAAGATAGACCACCAGGCTTTGCCTGCCCCAACAGTTGTTGCTCAGGAACGGCCGTTTACCGCCCCTCGTTCTCCCCTGGAACAGGTGTTAGCCCTGTTGTGGGGCGATTTGTTAGATATAGAACCAATAGGCATCGAAGACGACTTCTTTACTTCAGGTGGTCACTCCCTGCTGGCAACCCAATTGATGGGGCGAATCTTTGATCTGTTCCAACAAGAGGTTCCCTTGCGCCGCTTTTTCACCACTCCTACCATCGCTGGGTTGGCAGCCAGCCTGTTGCAAGACAACACCCAACACCACGCCATCCAAAGAACGGCCGAACTGCTCTTACAAATTGCCGAATTACCCGAATCATAAACAAAGGTCAAATCATGAGTATAAAAACCCGCCCCTCTCTAAAATTTTCAGCTGAAAAGCTCAAGTTGCTGGATACATTGCGACAAAAAGAAGGTTTAACGGCCGTTTCAAACGGCCGTATTCCCCGCCAGCCACGCCACCAATCGTTACCCCTCTCCTTTATGCAAGAACGATTGTGGTTTTTCTCGCACATGCAGCCAGAAAGCCCCGCCTACAACATGACGACTGCCTTTTGGCTGGAGGGGGCGTTAAATACGGCCGTTTTGCAACAAACACTCACCAATCTGGCAACTCGGCATGAGATATTACGAACTGCTTTTCCTGCCGAAAACGGCCGTCCTACCC
>CAZPEJ010000523.1:0-4080 GCA_964585465.1 uncultured Ardenticatenaceae bacterium | reverse complement strand
TTGCAACAAAGGATGATCCAGGCGCGATAACTCCTGTAACTGCAAGGTGGTGGTTACGCCAAACAGACTCCCCATGATAAAAAAGCCTACCATTGTCAACGCAGAGGAGATGATACCGTTGGCAACAGCATAAGCTAACAGCTGGGCCATGACCAGCAGGTCGTTATCTTGCGGCAAGTGGAAAATCAAAATAGCCACCAAATGCCCAACGGCCGCTATTAAACCAGCGCGGAAAAAGGCATTGATACGCACCGCATCGTGCAAGGTCAAAATAGACATCAAACCACCTGCCGACGCGTAAATGACCAGTTCCAAAGAATTAGGGACAATATAACCCGCCAAAGCAGCCACCAAAATGGTGATGAACAGAGCAGTACGAATGTCAAAAATGACCGCCAGCAGCATGGACATAGCTGCAATGGGGTAGAGGTAGGCCAGAGGGGCCAGGGAGGGAACCATGATTTTTGCCAGAGCCACAAAAAGCAATAGCAGGGTTGCCAGAGCTACCAGATAACGGCCGCTTTTGCGAATACGCCGGTAAAATTGTTGCCAGTACAACAGGATCAGCACCACAAAAAAGAGGGCCGCCAGAAACGTACTCACAACATCTTTCCAGCCTATCTGGTTTTGCAACAAACCCAAAGCCGTTAAAACCTCCACCTGGGCTTCCGTCACCATGTCCCCCGCTTGAATCACTCGCTGATCTTTGCTAATACTGCGCGTAATGGGTTCAATCCCCTGTGCTGCCCCCTCCCGTTTTTGAGCCGTTGCTTCTTCATCCAAAAACACAGTGGCGACAATAAACTGGGGGGCCAGGCTGGTGACAACATTGTTTTGGGTAGGGGTGAGTTCCAGACTGGCTTCACGACGGGCAGCGCGGCGAACATCACTCAACTGGCTCTCCCGAATATCTCGCCGCATAAAAATGTCTATGATTTCCAGCACATCCCCTTTTGCTGCCAGATAATCGGCCGAATTGAGTACCAACAAATCTAACCCCACCTGCTCCTCAATCGTCAACCCCTCAATAGCTTGCAGGTATTGTAACTTTGTCTCAGTGGTAGCCTGGGTATCTGCCCGCACCACTTCGATAAAAGAAAAAACTGCCTGAGCTTTGCCTAGTTGGGTCAGGCCAATACTCAAATCAAAGGGAGTGTATTCATCTTGAACACCAGCCTGGGCCTGTTCACGCGCCTGGTTTGTGAGTATCTCGCTGGTAAAGGTGACAGAGCGGGGGGCAAACACATCGTTGGCGGCGGGTAGCCCCACTTCCACCGCAATATCAGAGGGAGCTACCAGGTTGAACGAAAGAATCAAGGTGATGCCAAGCGTCAACACCACCGCAAACAACCACTGCTGGGAGTTGCTCATTAACTGGTTTTTACGAGTTTGGGTATCGGGTGGGGGAATCATATGAAAACCGGGGGATGCCCGATTTTATGGCAACAGTTCGCGGACAACTTCGTTAACTAAACGGCCGTCTGCTTTCCCTTTAACCATTGGCATCAATCGGCCCATCAGTTGACCCATTTGTTTGGCATTAGTGATATTCAGTTCTGTGATCAAGTTTTGTGCCAACCCTTTGATCTCCTCGCGGCTCATCATTTGTGGCAGGTATGACTCAATCAAAACCAATTCTGCCTGTTCTTTGGCGGCGATGTCCGCCCGGCCCGCTTTTTCATAATCCGCGATACTTTCGCGCCGTTGTTTGGCCTGTTTATTCAAAACAGTCTGCACCCCTGCATCATCCAGGGCCACCCGCTCATCAATTTCCACCTGTTTAATCGCCGCCAGCAGCATTCGTAAAGCATCCCGTTTCTCCAAATCACCTTCGCGCATAGCGGTAGTCATATCTGTTTGTAACTGTTTTTTTAACTCCATGTGAACCTCTTTTAGTTTCGAGTTTCGAGTTTCCAGTTTCGAGTTCGTTCTTCACCCTTCGCCCTTCGCTCCTCGCCTCTCGCCCCTCGCCCTTCGTCCCTCGTCCCTCACCCTTCGCCCCTCACCTTCCTCTATCCATTTGAATTAGATTGTAACATTGGCAGGGGGGGTGTCAACCGACAAGACGGTGTAAAGGTTGAGTGTGCCTTCTTTACCATCGCTGAAGAAGTGGGATAGGACAGAAAAACCAGCATCGGCGGCAAGTTCGGCCGTTTCTCCTTCATCCAGTAAACAAACATAACGCAAACCCGAACCGCCCCGTTCCCAGGAAAGCAGGTAATCCCCCGGCTCCACCTGGGCAGCAGTCAGACCAATGGCTGACCAATCTACCACTTTTCGTTTTTGTCGTGGGTGGGCCAGGAATTGCCAGTTTGAAAGTACCAAACGGCCGTTTTCCGTCAACTGTTCTTTAATCTGTCGTAACAACTGTACCCGGCGGTGTCGGCCGGGGATATGCTGCAACACCGCCAGGCAAACCGCCACCTCAAACACCCCCAACCCCTGCAAACAATCCGGCTGGCTCAAATCCCGTTCATAAAAGCTGCCACTCACCCGCGAACGGGTTATCTCCAATAACTCGGAACTAAAATCCACCCCCACATAACGTTCAACTGATTGGTGTGATTGTAAAAAATGGGCAAAACGGCCGTTACCACACCCCACATCCAGCACCGAATGGCAAGGCACCGGTAGGAACGAAAACAAACGGGCAAAACCGGGTTGCGGTTGCAGGCGGCTGGCAGAAAAAGGCAAGGCAAAACGGCCGTAAAACTGGCGATTTAGCCGCAACAACTGTTCCATCACCTGGGCATCCATCAGACACAAAAAAGGACGAACAGGTGGTTCGTCCTTCTTTCAGTAAAAACCGGGGGGTTCTGAAAAAACACAGAACCAGAAATTTGAGACTGGTAATCTCTAATCCCCAATCTCAAATCTCCCAAGTCCGCCATCAACAATCCCTAAGGCTGAACCCGCACCAACGACCAATCATCCAGGAACCAGCCATTATTCGCCATAATGTACCGATTGCGGAAAGAGCCGCCCACCCGCACAGCCCCAGGGGCCGTCACAGTAAACGTGTAAGACAGTGTGTTTTTCTGTCCAGAAATGGTCGGAGTCCAATCCGTGCCACCTGTTCCTTTAATAATGCGAACTTCGGCCGCCAACGGATCAGTTGCGAACACCTTGCCACCATCGTAAGTGGCTACCGTGTCAGGGAAAAAGTTGAGAGTCATCCGGTAAGTGCCTGGTTGCAAATAAACATCGGTAAAAATGCTAAAACTGGTTGGGCCACCCCCCTTGAACACCTTAATCGTTTTGTCGCCATCAAAAATGAACAGGGGGCGTTCGTGTTCTGGCAAAGAGGCACTGGTCAACAACCGGCATTCCGGCCGCCAAAAGACATTTTGGTTGTACGGGTCGAGGGTGTTGGGGCCTTCGTCGGTGGCAATAAACCAGCCCACCGGAACCTGTAACTCGTTGTAGCCGCTAAAATACCAATCCCCTTCAAACGAGGGGTTGGGTAACAGGTTGGTGCTAATGGCCGGAGCGGCCGTTGTCGTCGGGGTGGTGCTGGTTGGTGCAACAGCAACAGTCGGGGGTGGGTTAATTGGCCCTAAAGGAACTCCTGGAATGTACAAAACCTGCCCCAAACCGATGGCACGGATGTTTTCGATACTGTTTTCGGCCGCAATGTCCTCTACAGAAACCCCAAAAGCCACCGCAATTTCCCACAAAGTATCCAACGGGGCCTGAACGGTGAAAGGGTTGGTGAGGGCACCAGCGGGGAGTGGCACCTGGGGGGCGGCCGGGGTGGGGACGGTCGGAGCAGGCAAGCTGCCCAATGGCCCGTCTACACCTGGGATAATCAACGTCTGCCCTAAAATCACAAGGCGGATATTGTCCAGGTTGTTAGCGGCGGCAATATCCTCCATGGACACCCCAAACAGTTCGGAGATTTCCCACAGCGTGTCCCCTGGTTGCACAACATAGGTGGTGTCGGCAAATACAGAGGTGGTGGGAATCGCCACCAGGAAAAACAACAGCAAAATTGAAACTTTTTTTAATATCTTCATAAGCTCCTCAACAACCTTCTTTATTATTTTTTACATTCAACCAATTTATTAAAACGCTTCCCCC
>CAZPEJ010000522.1:0-4081 GCA_964585465.1 uncultured Ardenticatenaceae bacterium | reverse complement strand
ATGGCCGCATCCGATTCCAAATCGTGTAAGGCAGATTCTTCGGCAACAGGCGATAATAAATCCACCAAAACTAGCAAAAAGGGAACACGCGGATCCCGGCCATCACTGGCACTTTCGGTGTTTTTTAGTCGTAGTTCGCGTTGGGCCAATGTTTTGCGTAAACCCTCTAGAAAACGGCCGACTTCACCCTGGTTATCTCCGTCACCTGTTGCTATGTCTTCCTGATTTCTCTCATCTTCAAAACACACATACTCATTTTGTTCATCAGGGCGGCAATGCGGCAGAGAATAAACCCACTCCCATGGGGAGCGTTTACTGCCTAGAACATACAATCGGGTATCAGAAGGGGTGTGGAAAGTGACATAATGTACTAATAGGGCGTAGACAAATTTGTACACATCAGCAGGATTGCCAGCGATACCAGTCGCATGGGTGACTGGTGTAGAGCGTGAAACCGATTCTTCTTCGCTTAACTTATCTTCTGCTTCTTCACCTTCTTTTTTGGGGAACGGCCGTAACGCCATCGTGATTGGCACATTAGGCACGAAACGAGAGTCCTCATCCAGCCGCATGGCCTCACGAGTTAAATCGTCTTCAAAGTTTTCGGCACGATTAAACTCATATACCACTGTTGAGGCTATAGTGCCCAAACCAAGCCGCACAAAACCAAAATCCTCGTCTACAGGTCGGCGCTCCCATAACCGCGAACCAGACCGGATGTCTGCCTGCCGTACCTCTTTATTACGGTGAACACCCTCTGCAATACGTAGGGCGGTTTCTGTACCGGGGTAATTGTAGTAGTGAAATCTCCGTTGTGCTTCATGGAAATCTGTCATTTCCTGGCGCAACTCCGTGAGCCGTTCCCGGTATGCTGCCTCTCGTCTTTCGCGTACCTTCTCTTGCCGTTTATACATGTACCAAGCAAATCCCGTCGTCGCCACAACAGAGAGGGCCATCGGGAAAATCAACCAAATAGAGCCTTCTCCTTGCCCGCCAAATGCTGCCACAAGCACATAACCAGCAATTGTAAAAAGCGGCAGAGCTACTTGCATCATGATAGATTCGGTATCACTTTCCTTTTGAGGAGGTGAGGGAATCTCTAGGTTAGTATGAGGTAGTTCCGGTTGTATACGCGGCGGGCGGTCAATATAAGTAAGATCGCTCACGACACATTCCTCCAGTGTGGCACAGAACCTATATGCAAATCACTTGACAATCCATCCAGAAACTAATAGTGTAGTAGAAGTTATAAACTATCTACGTTTTTCGAGAAGACAGCACAAACAGCAGCTTACCACAATAAATAAAAACCATTAAACGAAATAATATCATGATATTTTTCTCACCAAAAACGAGATGATGTTTTGATTTATAACAGCTAATAACTACTTACAGAGGAGGGAGGTCTGGTGAAACAAGTATGCATCTATTGTAATCGGTCATCTCCAGATAGCAATATATGGTGCCAGGAAATTTATTGCCCCGCTGAACAATCACCAACTATTTTGAACTTTGGGGAGCAAATTGGTGATCTGGAAATTGTGAAACCTCTTATGGTCTTGCGTTCCTGTGCGGTGTATGAAGCAAAACGTGGAAAAACGGCCGTTCTCCTGAAAATTGCCCATGATGGTTACCATAAACGCTTGGAACGAGAAGCTCGTTTTCTGCTGGAGCTACGTCAGGCACAAAATTTGGCTCAAACATATCCTATGTTACCCGTGATACTGCCAGCTCATGAACAGGAGGATATTCGCAAACATTATTATGGTAAAACCGTTTTTCGGGGTGAACCGAGATATTATAGTGTCTTTCGCTTTATAGAAGGCGAACCCCTTCGCGCCCTCCTGCTAAAAAACCCGCAACTATGGTACCAACAGGTAGGCTCTCTTTTAATAAGTATCTCTCATGCGATAGCTATCATGCACCAGCGAAATGTATTTCACCTGTGTTTAACACCAGACGCGATTCTGGTGCGCTTTGATAAACAAAACATTCCCCGGCCAGTACTGCTTGATTTGGGAACAGCGAGTGATAAACGGGAGATAGATAAACTGTGGAATAGTTGGTATGTCCCCTTTGCATACCAACCCCCTGAAGTGATTCAAAATGGCCGAATCATCTCCGCACCAACAACCGATGTCTATGGACTAGGGGTTATCTTGTATGAACTGTTGGCAGGACAACCTGCGTATACCTTCAAACAACACACCGATGCGGACATCAAACACACTGTGCTTCACGAACAACCTGTTCCTATTAACCGCTTTGACCTGATTGGCGTTCCAGAAATCGCCAATCAGGCGACCCATAAAGATTACCGTCAACGGTACCCCGAGGTAACCATACTTTTATCTCAATTATTGAATTATTTTTCAGCTATACCTGAAGAAAAACAATCCCGACGTATCAATTGGCAAACGGTAACTATTGTAGCTGGGGTATTAGTAGCCCTTCACTTGCTGGTCTGGTTAGCGTTGTTAACATCCTGAGAAATGTGAAACGTGATGGTTATTCACGTTTCACACTTCTCTCACTCTCAGGGGTTTAATGGAATCGCAACGCCCCTTCTGCGTCACCACTTTCATAGGCTGTCGCTGCCGCTGCCAGATCTTTACTCACCTCTAGACACTCTTTAGCCAACCGGTCAATTTGCGGTTTGATCTGGCTAATGTACCGCTCCACTGCCACCCCACCCACCAAACCCACAAAGGCGGTGGCTTTTAAGATATTCATCAGCACTTGCAACGCCTTGCTCACATTTTTAAGGATTCGGCCAATTGTGCCAAAGTTTTTGGACATTTTACGAACGGCCGGAACATTCATGAAAACACCATTTGTAGCCATATTTACCTCCTAAACTGTCAGGCTCTAAAAAATTTTGCTAAAGGTATCCCCCAGTTGTTGGAACGCCGTATTGGCTTTGACATCTGCCTGGTCAATTCTATCGATGGCAAAACGAATATTTTTGTTCACGGTCGTGATGTGATCCGTTACCTTACGAGCATCCGGCATCATCATGTTCGTCACGACCCGAACAAATTCATCTGAACCTTTACCTCTCCAAATACCACCAGTTACCTGTTGTACCATAATCTGCATCGGGTTTATCGCCTGATCGGTCACAATACGAAGCTGTTGCATCAGTTGGGACATGACATGTTCCACAACCTTTCTGGCAACTTTTAAGAGAGTTTTCTTAAGAAGAGACATATTTCCTCACCTCCATGGGTTAACTGCGAAATTCCTGCACTGTGCGGGTATCAGCCGCCTTCATATCTGCCATCGCCTTTTCTACATCTTTTGAGAGTTCATCAAATTTGGCTCTCATTCGCTCCAACGTGGGGCAGAGTTTACTGTTGATGGCATCTGCAAACGCTGTTCCCCCTTTACCCAATAAGGCACCATTCTCGAGGGTTTTGGCAATGGAACGCATCTGCTGGGTAGTGGTTTCTAACTGTTGTACCCCCTGTTTGAAGGTGGCGCTCATTGCCTGCATTTTGGGATAATCCATTTTTATAATATCAGTCATGGGAACCTCCTATCGTTAATGCTTGAGTTTGATTATTCTAAGCGGAAAGGTGCCGAGGCTTCTTCTTCCGCCTTGGCCATATCTGCACTTACCTCTCGGGTTACACGACCAGCTTCTTCCAATGCCTGACGGAGTCGTTGAACTCCTGGCAAAACAAGTTCTTGCATCTCGCGGTAAAAGGCATCGGAACCCCGCCCTTTCCAGCCGCCATTGTGCAAGTTATTCATCTGGGAGTTGACCTTTTGGTACATCTGTTGAATCTGACTTGCTTGCTGGGTAAACTGGCTGGCAATTTTACTGAGAGCTTGATAATCTGCTTCTACTTTGTCGGACATAATTAATACCTCACATGGGAAACAGTTTTTTGCACTGCTTCTGTTAAAAATAAATAGAGTGGCACAGGTGTTCTTTTCGACCGCGACTCTTTTTCAAACCATA
This sequence comes from uncultured Ardenticatenaceae bacterium, assembly GCA_964585465.1. Taxonomy (GTDB): domain Bacteria; phylum Chloroflexota; class Anaerolineae; order Promineifilales; family Promineifilaceae; genus CAZPEJ01. The sequence continues at coordinate 114 of CAZPEJ010000522.1, read as the reverse complement.
CATAACCTCCCTTGAAAAGCAACACAAAGAAGCACGAAATTTAGCGTGATTTCGTGTTACTTCATGAAATTCCTCTGAATGGGAAGCACAAAGAGACACCTTTGATAATAATTG
>CAZPEJ010000521.1:2384-4084 GCA_964585465.1 uncultured Ardenticatenaceae bacterium | reverse complement strand
GTTGCCATCCACCCCCACATAAACAATTAAACCAGCTTTTCGCTCCAAAGCCGCCAGCAACGGGCTTTGTGGCACACGCACCCCTTCGGGAATGCAGGCAGTGAGGAGGAGAAGGGCAGGGAGGATGAAATGTGAAACGTGAAGTGTGAAACGTGAAACGTGAAACGTGAAACGTGAAACGTGAAACGTGAAGGGGCGGGTCATGAGCAGGCTCCTTTAACCGTTGGAGAGGGCTTCAACGGCCGCTTCTCGCACCGGGTCATCTGAAAACGTCACAGCATCCCAATCCAGGGGCAGGGCAACATCTGGTTCGATGCCTAACAGACCCACTTCGCGCCCGTCGCTGGTGCGGAAGGAGCGATAGGGAAGGAAAAGTTGGGAGCCATCGGGCAAAAAGTAGGAGTTAATCAATTCTAACTCGCCACTGGTGGTTTTGCCCACAATAATGGCCCGGCCGGAGGCTTGCAAGGCGGCGGCAAAAATTTCTGGAATACCACTCGTTTCCGGGCTGACAATGATTGCCAGAGGGATGTTTTGTGAATCGAGAATATCCTCACCGGTTAAGTCAACGGGGGTGGTTTCTTCGCGGGTGTAAAACTCTCCCAGGTTGCCATTGCCAAACAATCCCAACAAATTGGTGAGCGGCCATTGTTCATCTACTGTGGCAATTCGCAGGTCGAGAATGATGCCATCCAGGGCATCAGTTTGGGCAAGTTGGGTCATGCCAGCCACCAGGTCTTGATCCATGCCCTGGTAAGGCACGGGAGGAAAGAGGAAGTAGGCGATATTTTGTTCCCCACCCAGACGGCCACCTTCCAGTGGGGTGACACCGCCCAGTTGCACCCGGCCGCGTGTGACGGTGACATCATAGGGTTCTCCCCCAGGAACACGAACGGTAAGGATGACATCGCTACCTGCGGGGCCGCGCACCTGGGAAACCACTGCCTCCTGGCTGTCGTTAGGGGCGATGGGTACGCCGTTTATGGCTAAAACGCTGGTGTGGGCCACTAAACCCGCTTCTTCGGCCGGGGAACCGCTAATAATGGATAACAGTATGACGCGGGGGTCTTCGGTTTCGTTTCGCACAGCCACGTAGGCCCCGATGCCTTCATAACTGCTGCTATCTTCCAGGGCGGCTTGCAGGCGTTCGTCGCGGGTTTGCAAAACGGCCGTTGCTCCCACCGGTAACGCTTGCAACATCTGTTGTACCAGGGCCGCAAACGCCTCTGGGTTTACCCCGGCTTCCACCTGTGGCCGGTACTCATCCCGCACAGCCTGCCAATCTACCCCTGGAAAGTCATCATAAACGTAGTTGTCGTGAATGGTTGACCAGAGCATGTCAAAGGTTTCCAGGTGCAAGCTGTTGACATCGGGGGTGGGGTCTGGCGGCGGGGACTGCCCATTACGCGAGCAAGCAGGCAGAAGGAGCAGGAGGAAAGGGATGAGTAAAAATGTGAAACGGCCGTTCATAAATCTCCTTGGATAGCTGTTGCCTGATAGCTGATAGCTGACAGCTAACAGCTGACAGCCGATAGCTTTCAACCTCCCCACATTTTGCGCTAAAACGTCACTTTTTCAAAGGGGTTGCACAGTTTAATTTCTAATTTCCAATCTTCCCACAAAAATTTTACTCTAAAGTCACCAAAAGGTAGCCGCGATTTCCAAATCGCGTAGACGGGGGAGGGACGCGAAAAGGATTT
>CAZPEJ010000521.1:0-2284 GCA_964585465.1 uncultured Ardenticatenaceae bacterium | reverse complement strand
GGGAGGGACGCGAAAAGGATTTCGCGCCTACGGATGGGAAGTTTTACCCCTCTAAAGTCACCAGGTAGAGGCGAAGGAGGTGGAGTTCGTCGTAGGAGATGGTTTCGCCCAGGGCCTCGAAGATGGGGCGCAGGCGTTCCAGCCCTAGTTCGGCAAAGGCAGCCAGGACTTTGGTTTGTTGCGCCGGGGTGAGTTGGGAGAGGTGGAGCAGGTTGTCGTTTCGCAGGGTTTGCCCGGCCTGGGCAGCTTTCCACAGGTGTTCGACGATGGTGCTTTGTTTTACCTGGAACATCTCCATTAGTTGGGGAATGGAACGGCCGCTATTGTACCATTCGGCCACTTCTTCGGTGCGGTTTTTGCGGGTGGTAGAAACGGCCGTTTTCGGCCGTTCTGTCAAGTGATGTTCAGTGCAATACGGCCGAATCACTGCCAGAAACGTTTCGCCATACTTTTGCAGCTTAAACTCTCCCCAGCCATGCAGTTGGGCCAGCGACGTTTCCGATTGGGGCAAATACGAGGCCATTTCTACCAACGAACGGTCGGACAAAACCATAAAAGGAGGCACCCCGTTTTCATCGGCCAATGTTTTGCGTTTCGTCCGCAACCGTTCAAACAGGGCCATGTCATAATCGCTGCCGGGCTGCGGCCGGGCGACCACCTCGTGTCTGGGCAACAACCCTTGCACCGGCTCCCCCTTAAACACCCCATACGCCTTGCTGGTCAGCTTCAAACTGCCAAAGGCCATATCTTGCACCAGTAACCCTTGCTGCACAAATTGACGTGCCAGATATTGCCACTCTTGTTTGGAGAACTCACCACCGATGTTATAGGTAGAGAGCTTTTCATGCCCTCTGGTTAACACAGCTTGCGACCGGGAACCGCGTAGGATGTCAATGATGTGGTTGACCCCAAACAGTTCTCCGGTACGTTTGACACAGGAGAGGAATTTTTGCGCGGGCAGGGTCAAATCGGCCAGGGCTGTTGCGTCGGTCTGGCAGTTGTCGCAGGTGGCGCAGTTTTCGGTGGTGTAGGATTCGCCAAAGTAGGTGAGTAACGGCCGTCTGCGGCACACGGTTGTCTCCACAAACCCCAACATCGCTTGCAGGTGCAAATGGGCTATTTTTTGTCGGTCTGGTTCCTGCTGCATGATAAAGTGGTAAATGGTTTGCACATCGCCAGGGGTGTAGAGCAACAGGCAATCCGCAGGCAGGCCATCGCGCCCGGCCCGGCCAATTTGCTGGTAATAACTTTCCAGGTTTTTGGGCAGGTCATAATGCACCACAAACCGTACATTGGATTTGTTGATGCCCATGCCAAAGGCGATGGTTGCCACCATAATGGGAATGTCGTCCAGGCTAAACTGGCGTTGGTGTTGTTGCCGTGTCTGGTCGTCCAGGCCTGCGTGGTAGGGCAACACCCGCCACCCTTTGGCGGTTAACTGATTGGTGAGGATGTCCACTTGTTTGCGGGTGGTGCAATAAATAATACCCGACTCTCCGCGATGGGTTTCTAAAAAGGTGGTTACTTGCCCCAGGCCATCGGTGCGGATTTCGGCCGTCAGGTGCAGGTTTTCGCGGTTGAAACTGGCGATAAATTCACCCGCGTGGCTGATGTTGAGCGAATTTTTGATGTCGCGGCGTACCTGGTCGGTGGCGGTGGCGGTGACAGCCAGGCAAACGGCCTGGGGTAAACGGCGGCGCACACCTGCCAGTTGGCGGTATTCGGGGCGGAAGTCGTGCCCCCACTCGGAGATGCAATGGGCTTCGTCTATGGTGAAACAATCTACCGGGCATTGTTCTAGCAGCAGCAGGGTTTCGGGGCGGAGCAGGGTTTCGGGGGCGGCGTAGAGCAGTTTCACTGCCCCCTGGCGAATTTGTTGGGTGGTTTGTTGGTATTGGCTGTGGGTGAGGGTGCTGTTGAGGTAAACGGCCGTTATGCCCAATTGGCGCAACTGTTCCACCTGATCTTGCATTAAGGAGATCAGGGGTGACACCACCACTGTCAACCCTGGAAAAAGTAAAGCAGGCAACTGGTAACAGAGGGATTTGCCGCTGCCGGTGGGCATCACCGCCAGGGTGTCCCGTTTTTGCAGCATGTTTTGCACTACGTCCGCTTGCAGGGGGCGAAATTCATCAAACCCAAAAACCTGTTTCAGGGTGATTTGGGCTGTGGAAAGGGGGATAGTAACGGTTTCTTTTGGGGTTTCGGCCGTTTTTTGTGGTTTCTCTGCTGTCTTTTGGGTACTCGATGCGGGCAAAAACCAACCTGAAAGCTGAACGTAGCA
>CAZPEJ010000520.1:0-4085 GCA_964585465.1 uncultured Ardenticatenaceae bacterium | reverse complement strand
AAATTTCTCTGGTCACGTTTCACGTTTCATTAGTCGTCAACCCCCTGAGTTCCAAAAAAACCCAGAAGATTAGAGATTAACCAATCTCAAATCTCTAATCTCCAATTCACAACTTCCCAGGAACCTTATGCTAAATAGCAGACAAGAAAACATCACCGTTGTTTATGTCGAAGACGAGCCGAACATCGCCCAACTTTTAGTTAGCGGGTTAGGTTTATTTGGTATTACCGTGCGTCCAGTTTTTATGAGCGCAGAAGATTTATTGGCAAATATGAACTTACCCGAATTTACCAAAGCGGACATGTTCTTTTTTGACATTCGCCTGCCACGCATGACAGGAATTGAACTGGCAACCGAGTTACGAACCAGGGGAGAAAGCCGCCCATTTGTCCTGGTTAGTGCCTGGCCCGCCCCCGATATGGCTATGTTAGCCTCGCTACAAGCTGAGTTTTTGCCCAAGCCGTTTGACTTTCCCGATGTGGTACACACCATTCAACGGCTGGCGAAATCGAACCAGTAGAATGGTTACTGTTGTACCAACGTTTTGATGTGCGCCAGAATGGCTGCCAAACCGTTTAGCCGCTGCCCCGTCATAATTCCCTGTAACCCCATCTGCAAATAAAATTCACTGGGCACCCCCAGAATCTCTGGGGTGGTGCTGCCTGCTAATCCCTGTTGCAACAAGGCCGCATAACCGCGCACCGTTGGTGACTCTGGGGGAATGTCGAAATGGAAGGTGAAACGGCCGTTTTGCTCCTCCGCGAACACAAAAACCGGAGTCATACATTCATGCACCTGATCCATATTTTTCCGTTGTCCCTTCAGCCAGTCTGGCAAAGGAGGCAGGTTTTCGGCCAGTTCCAACAAGTACTCTAACTTTTCTTGTTTCTCCAATTCACGGAAATCATCCACCATCTGCTGCAAACGGGGGGGTAAATCACTCATACAGTTCCTTTTCATCGGGTTGGAAAATCTCTAATCTCTAATCTCCATCAGCACAAAGTATATCATATAGCCCTTTCCCTTACAGATCACAGGTCTCGCGGTAGGGCCGTTCGGGCAAGTAGGTTTGCCACTCCAATTGTGTCAAATTACGCCCGGCCACCTGACAAGCCAGGTCTATCAAGTCGCTTAATTCCACCACCCAAAGCCTGGCAGTTTTATCTTCGCTGGCGGTTGCCAGATAACGGCCGTTTGGGCTAAAAACGGCCGTCCAAATGCTGCCTGTGTGCCCTACCAAAACAACAGGCTCTGCCCTCAAGTTATTCACATCCCACAAACGAACCGTTGTATCCCAACTGGCGGTTGCCAGCCATCGGCCGTTGGGGCTAAAAACGGCCGTAGATAACCAATCTATGTGGTTTTCTAAAACAATTGCTGGTGCCTGGAGATTACTGATATTCCATAAACGGGCCGTATGATCCAGGCTGGCGGTTGCCAGATAACGGCCATCTGGACTAAAAGAAGTAGCCCACACCCAATCCTCATACCCTGGCAACAAGGTAGCACGTTCAACGGGGTTCACCATGTCCCACACAATCGCCACATTATCTTCGCCACCCGTTGCCAGCCATCGGCTATCGGGGCTGAAAACGGCCGTTAAAACGTTGGCATCATGACCGCGCAAAATCAGCGGGTTCGCGTCCAGGTTTCCCATACGCCAGATAAACGCATTGTGATCCTGGCCTGCCGTTGCCAAAAAACGGCCGTCGGGGCTAAACACCAGCGTCAAAATGGCACCCTCTTGCCCGGTCAAAACGAGTGGGTCGGCGGTAGGGTTGGTAACATCCCATAAACGGGCCGTGTAATCCTCCCCGGCCGTTGCCAAATAACGGCTGTCGGGGCTAAAAGCCATTACCAAGATGCTGTCGCTATGCCCTTTTAGTTCAACTGAGTTTTGTCCCCCAGAAGCCAAATCCCACAAACGAGCTGTATGATCCCAACTGGCAGTGGCTAACCAGCGACCATCGGGGCTGAAAGCAACCTTCGATACCCAGTCGGTATGACCTGACAAGATGGTTGGGCCAGCTTGTAAGTTAGACAGTTCCCACAATTCGGCCGTCTGATCGTTGCTGGCAGTGGCTAAAAAACGGCCGTTAGCACTAAACGCCACGTCATTCAGCCAATCCGAATGCCCGGCAAGAATAATGGGGCTAATCTGGTTATCCGCTAATAACTCGCGTAATCGCTGCTCCACCAATGGCAAACGAGGCAATCCAGCTTCCTGCACCTGCAAAGCCGCTTCCACCACCAGCAATAAACCCCCGGCCGCGTCTTCTACATACACTTCACGGGCTGCATTCGCCAATTCACTGACCCGAATCGTCACTGCTTCGCTCTCCTCACCAGAAGAAGAAGCTACCTGTTGCAAAAAGGTAGTTGTAGCAAACGCGCTTAAAGATTGAGTAGGGGTAGGCAAAACGGCCGTTGGCACGGCTGGCACATCAAACGATGCAGGTGTCACCTGTTCCGGCGAAGGTGAATCACAAGCAACCAGAAAAAAACACCCCAACCACACCCACACCAACCATCTTCTCATTTTCATGATACACCTCATCCTTCAACACACCGTGAAAACCTGCGCTCCATACACTTTTTGTAATTCCCTCCTGCCCCATCATAAACCACCCTCCCCTCCCACGCAACGACCTGATGACAGACATGTGATGTGTTATACTCAGGCAAACTATGAAACAATACCTGGACTTAATGAATCATGTGCTGCAACATGGCAGCAAAAAAGAAGACCGCACCGGTGTGGGAACATTGAGCGTCTTCGGTTACCAGATGCGTTTTGATCTGGCAGAAGGGTTTCCGGCTGTCACCACCAAAAAATTGCACCTCCGTTCCATCATTCACGAACTACTTTGGTTTTTGCAGGGTAATACCAATGTGGAATATCTACGCGAAAATGGTGTGACGATTTGGGATGAGTGGGCAGACGAACAAGGGGAGTTGGGGCCAGTTTATGGTTATCAATGGCGATCCTGGCCCGATACCAATGGGCAAACCATTGATCAGATCAGCCAACTCATCCAGCAAATTCGGCAAAAACCTGACTCACGCCGTTTGATTGTGTCAGCCTGGAATGTGGCAGATATTGACAAAATGGCCCTCCCACCTTGTCACTGTTTATTCCAGTTTTATGTGGCAAACGGCCGTCTTTCCTGCCAGCTTTATCAACGCAGCGCAGACATCTTTCTCGGCATCCCCTTTAATATCGCCTCCTACGCCTTGCTCACCCTGATGGTGGCCCAAGTCACAGGGTACCAACCCGGTGAATTTATCCATACCCTGGGGGATGCACATCTCTACCTGAACCACCAGGAACAAGCCCGGCTGCAACTTTCCCGCCAACCCTATCCCTTGCCTACCATGCAGCTAAATCCGGCCGTTCAATCCATCTTCGATTTTTCTTACGGCGATTTCCAGCTTCTCCATTACCAGAGCCACCCGCGTATTGCCGCACCAATTGCAGTATAAAAGTGGCAACAAGTAACTTTGGTTCTTTGGGAACTCAGGGGGTTGATAACCAATGAAACATGAAACGTAAAGCGTGACCAGAAAAACTTCACGTTTCACGTTATACGTTTCGCGCCAAACCCCACAAAATCCGAAAGACCTATAACTTTATTCTCACATGCGCCTTTCATTTGTTGTAGCAATGGACAAAAACCGCCTGATTGGTGTGGGAAATCGGCTGCCCTGGCGGTTGCCAGATGATATGACCTGGTTCAAACGAGTGACTATGGGAAAACCAGTCATCATGGGGCGCAAAACCTACGAGACGATCCCAGCTAAGTTTCGGCCGTTAACAGGACGCACCAACATCATTCTCACCCGTGACCCACACTATCAATCTCCTGGATGCCTGATCGTTCACTCAGCCGCAGAAGCCTTGTTGGCGGGCGACCAGGCAGAAGAAATCATGGTGGCAGGTGGGGCAGAGGTGTATCAACTATTCTTCCCCCAGGCAAACCGCCTTTATCTAACCATCGTAGATCACATCTTTTCCGGCGACACTTATTTTCCTTCATTTGAGCCAGCCGCGTGGCAAGAAGTTTGGCACCAAAAACACGCTGCTG
>CAZPEJ010000519.1:0-4086 GCA_964585465.1 uncultured Ardenticatenaceae bacterium | reverse complement strand
TGAAGTCGTTATCGGCCGTTAATTGGATTAAAGAAAACCGCCTCTTTGGCCTCAGTGGGAATGACCTGGATGAAGCTGCTGCTAAAATTTTCCTGGCTGTCAATGGTGGCAATATCCGCCAGGCTTTTGACCGGTTAAATTCTGGTTTACCAGAAGCAGAACTGGAAGTAAAGGAAGTAACCCGTTACATCGCTCCTAACTACTGGGAAAAGTATCGGGATCGTGGCAATAATCGGCCGTATTTTTTGGTGATGGCCCCGCCTGCATTGTATGTACAAGACCCGGACGAAGCCCCACACGAATTTGCCAGCGAAACAGAGCGTATTCTCAAGGTGTTCAAAGATCAGGTTGGGCCGGTGGACATCAAAGACCCGCTGCACCCAGACACCAAACAAGCCTTGTTGGAGTTGAGTGAAATACCATTGCTGCGCGATACATTGGTGGAGTTTATCAAAACCGAACGGGTACGCGGTCAATTGCGCGAAGCCAGCACCCGGATTCGTAACGCTCTGCAAGGGTTACGTTTCTATTATGAAAAACAGTTGGCCTCACGCGGGGTACAACCACCTTTTGCCACCAGTTGGGAGCAGTTGCAGGAGCGTCGTTTTGAAAATGTGCTGGTGCGGCAGGAGCGAGAACTACCCCGTGCCTTCCACAACGCTTTGTTAGAACTCAGCACCCGCACCAACAACGATAACCGTTTCCGTAACCTGCTGCGCCCCACGCTGGATGGGGTGAAGGGGATGGTGCGCGAAGCGATTCAGCGCGAAGTAGAAACTTTGCTGGATAGTTATGGCACCGAACATTGGGATGACCGCGACGTGACCTTTGATAACTTGATCTGGGGCACCAGCGGCATTGAAGTTCCGATTAAACGGATTCTCTTCCAGGTGGAACTGGTGATGCAGGATTCTGTTTCTAAATTTATGCCGGAAGTGGCGGATGTGATTTCTGCGGAGATGCAGCGCACGCTGGAGGCCCATGAACTGGCTTCGCGGCTGGAACGGGCCAGTTATGGTCAGGGTTACAGTTATACCTTGCCAGGGGAAGAAGCGGCCGATTTAATGGTTGCTTATCAATCGCTGGTGGGGCGAGTTGGGACGAACTTCCGTCATGTGTGCCGCCAGGCGACGATGTATGAATTGATGAAACCAGAACGTTCGATTCACAATCGGCTGGATGCAGGGGAAAAGGCTTTGGCCCTGCCCACAAATGAACGGTTGCTGGATGTGGCTTTGCACGGGGTGGAAGCGGTGCAACGGGAGATGGCGACAACGGCCGTTTCCGCACCAACGACTGTCAATAGCAATAACCAGGCAACAGCAGCGGCCCCGGCCGACGAAGAGTTTGCAATTAAAATTCTGGACGAAGATACCACACCTAACTTTGACATTAGTTTCCTGGGCGAACAACCAACGGTGGCAGAAACGGCCGATTTGGAAGCCAGCTATGCGGATAAACTGGACAACATCCAGGTCAAAGTAAACCGCATCTTCACCGACATCATCAACGACCTGTTTAGCGATGACGACTTGTTACCTCGTTTGCGCCGCCTCTTCTGGTTAGAAGCCACCAAAGCGGAACGCGATTTTAATAACCACCTGGTCAAACCCATGCTCAAACAGCACGACCGTAATCTGCACAAACTAGAATTGCGCGAAGCCATGGAAGTTGACCTGGAATCTGTCTCCGACCTGGAAGAATTGATGCGCGTCTGGGAAGGGTTGCACAAACTGGAAACGGGTTTAGCGATTTAACGTTATAGAAACCGAGCTTTTTGGAAAAACTCGGTTTCTTCTTTGTGCCCTCTACCTATGAGGATAATGTCCAAAAAGGATGGATAATATGGCAAATGCTGCGATAGTTGCTGCTATCATTGCTCAGGCCAGCAAAGCGTCTGGAACCATTGTCAGCATAGAACCAGATGATTTTGTTACGCTGGTAAATAAAATGGAAGATCCGTTGGTAGTAACGGCCGAAGGTGGCATTATTACCACCAATTACCAATACCTGATGAACTATAAAGGAATGTTTTTCTTTACCAAATCACCAGAAAAGCTGCCTCTACCATTCAAATCGGAAGTGGTCATGGCAAAAAGTATTTGGATTCCTGGATAAACCGGGGAAATGGTCACATGACAGATTTGATACCTAAACTGATTCAATCTATTCCTGATGTTAACCACTTAACGCTGTTTGCCCATCGGTTGATGGAGTGGTTGTTGAACGATACCCCGGCTTTGAAAGCAGGGATGGAGTCGCGGGCCAGGGCGTTGTTGAAAGCGGCCAATGTCATTGATGACCCAACGTTACACAGTTTTGCCAGGTTGGTGGAGGGGGAAACGGCCGTTCGTTGTGCCCTCTATGATTTGTTGGGGCAGAGTGGTTTGGGGGAAAACGGGGAAGTGGCGGCACTGGCGGCCGTGAGCAGTACCCAGGACTCCGCCAATCGGGTTCCGACTGTTTCCTGGTTGGCGTTGGCATTGGCGGCGAACGCCTGGAAGACGGGTTACCCGTTGCCCCAGCTTGACCCGGCTACCCCACCTGACGAGTACAGCCCGGCCGGGCAGGTGATTAAACGGACAGCCCACTTTTTGCGCCAACAGGTGCAACGGGGAGCTACTGAACGGGATAAGTTGGGGAAAAAGTTGGGGTATAAACCGGGAACGGCCGTTGCTGGCACTCCGTCTTTGGAACAAATGCCCCAACAAGCCCCCATCGCTCCCATCCCGCCCCACTTTCGTCCGCCGATTCCGGTGCGTTATCCAGAGGTGTCTCGTGATACCTTGAAGGTGGAGCCGGAGCCGCCTGCACGCCCTGTTAATACACCCGTTCCTCAGCGTAATGAGTCGTTGTCTATTACGGATGAGGATTTGATACCCCAGCAACCTGCTCCAACGGTGCAGCCCTCGATTCATATTACCCGTGACCAGATTCGCCCTGAACCGCCGCGCCCCAATCGGCCAACGGTGGTGATGCCCAAATCTACTACGGAGTCGAACTTTGCAACGGCCGTTCGGCAAAAATTTGGTAGCCGCGAGCCGCTAAAAACGACTAAACTGCGGGTAATTGTTCAGGAATACCCTGATGGCCCTGGTTTTTATGGTTTGCAGGTGCGGGTTTCTTGCCAGGGGATTCGTAGTTATGTGGCTGGCACAACCGACCGCAACGGTAAATTTTTGTGCGAATTACCTGTTCGTGTTTACTCTGGGCTGACTTATGAGGTTGAAATCACCTGGCCGCGCGATTTGGGTGGCGACCTGGAACGTAAATCTGTAACGCTTAATGCGGATCGAACGGAGTTTAATGTCCCGTTTCACCGTCGCTCTTCGCCCTGACCCAGGTTTGTCGTTTCCACTTTAGTGGATTTAACTGGCTGAAGCTGGAATTATGAACCTGTTAAAAAAGTTTATGTGTAACTGTTCAGCCTCTCTGGGATTTAACCGCAAAGGACGCAAAGAACACAAAGATTTTCTCTTTTCTTTGCGCCCTTTGCGTCTTTGCGGTGAATAGTTACGTTTATGTTACGGTTGACACGGGAGGAGATTCAAAATGCCCCACTGGTTCAACCAGAGATTTTAACGATTGCCCTGGATGAGTTGCCCCCTGCGGCAACGGGAGCCTCTGTTTCTTCATCCCCCATTCCTCAGACTCTCCTCAAAATTACAACGGCCGATTTACAACCCACAACCCCTCAACCTGTGGCTCCTCCTGAACTGGATGCGCTGGAAACGTATCTGTTTAACCTGATCAACGCCGCCCGGCAGGACAATCTGCCACGTTGGTTGCAAACCCGTACTCTGAAGTGGCATCCGGGCCTTGCGGCGGTGGCGCGGGGACATTCGGCCGATATGCTCAAGCGGCAATATGTAGCCCACAAAACCCCAGAAGGAAAAACGGCCGCTCAACGCCTGGCCGGATATGGCATTTATTATCTGGCCTGTGGTGAAAACATCGGGGTGGTATACGGCCGAAACCAGCCTGAACAAGCCATCCAGGAGATTCACCACGCTTTTATGAAACAGCCAGGTCGCCTGAATAGCCACCGGGGGAACTTGTTAAACCCATTGTGGACACATGTTGGGG
>CAZPEJ010000518.1:0-4090 GCA_964585465.1 uncultured Ardenticatenaceae bacterium | reverse complement strand
CATAGGCCACACATTCCCATCCTACTATCTCAACCTCACCGGTTGCCCCAATTCGGCCGATTCATAAGCCGCCAGAGCAATCTCAACAGCTCGATACCCATCCTCACCCGTCACTTTGGCCGGGCGTTGTTCCCGAATAGCCGCCACAAACTCCTCCAACATCGCCTGGTTGACATCGGAACCCCAATAAACCCAGTTGTGAGTAGGTGGGTGTTGCTGGTACACATTCAAGTTTTGGCTAAAGGCATCCATCACCGTCAGCCCCCGTTCGCTGATAATCTCCATCGTCAACCCGCCCCAGGTAGGGTAATTGAAAGGTTTGCTCCAACTGGTATCAACCGAGGCAAAAATGCCGTTGGCAAAGGTCAACATGAGCAAACCACCCGTTTCCACCTCCACCCGGTCAGCGTGTAAGATGTGGTTGGCCTGGGCATACACCTCCACCACTTCACTTTGTAAATACCAGCGCAAAATATCCGCCAGATGAACAGTGTGATCCATCACCGCACCGCCACCCGCCAAAGTTTTATCCACAAACCAGGCCCGTTCGTGAACAGGCATCCGCCCCTGATTGGTGCTGTTGAAGCAGTACACCTGACCCAACCCGCCCTGATCCAGTTTTGCCTTCACCTGCAACAGCGGGGCACTGAAACGCATGGGAAAAGCGGTCATCAAAATCACCCCGGCTTGCTGGCAAACCTGTATCATAGCCTGGGCATCGGGCAGGGTGATTGCCAGGGGTTTTTCGCTCAACACATGCACCCCGGCTCGGGCTGCCAGTTCGGTTAACGGCCGATGTTTGTTATTCTCGGAACAAATAATCACGCCATCAGGCTGGTCAGCCAGCAAGTTTTCATAAGTAGGGTAGAAATGACAGCCATACAACCTGGCAAAATGTTCGCCGCGTACCAGGTCATCATCCGCAAAACCGATAAATTCTACCCCAGGCATCGCGCGCAAGTTGTGGATATACGCCTCGGCGTGTAAATGGGCAAAACTGAGAATACCGATTTTCATAACATCACCGCCTTCCCCGTTTCGGCCGATTCCAGAGCCGCCAGAGCGATTTTTAAGGCTGCCAGACCATCTTCGGCCGTTACTGGGACAGGGGCATCTTGGGTAATGGCCTGATAAAACGTTTTAAGTTGGGTAGCATATGGGTCTTCATTCAGAGGGCTGCCGGGCAGGGGAACATCAGGAATGGTTTCATCCCCAGACGGCCGTAAATGTAAATTTAACGCCGCCATCTGCCCAGAATCGAACTGGATAAACCCGTTCGACCCGGCAATTTCCAGTCGGGTGCGGAACAACGGTGGCGGATAAGCCCACGAACCCTCTACATGGGTCAACGTACCAGAACGGTGTTTCAAAATCGCCAGACCATGATCAACGGCCGTTCCGGGCTGGCTACTACTAATTTTTTTTGCATACACCGACTCCACCTCCCCCGACACCCAACGGGCATAATCAAAATCGTGAATCATCAAATCCAACATCATGCCACCCGACTTAGCCACATCTACAAACCAGTTATCCACCGCCTTTTTAGGCTGAAAAGTGCCGCGTGTCAGTCGCACCACGGCTGGCTGCCCAATCTCGCCAGCCACCACCCTGGCCCGCGCCAGCGCATACTCCGGGAAAAAACGTACCACATGCGCCACCAGCAACTTCACCCCGGCCGCCGCACAAGCTGTTATCATCTCCTCCGCCTGGGCCACCGTTCGCGCCAACGGTTTTTCACACACCACTTGTTTACCCGCCGCCGCCGCCGCCAGCGTCATTTCATGGTGCAAATGGGTGGGTGTACAAATATCCACCACATCCACATCCGCCAGCATCGCAGCAAAATCCGCATACACCTCACCGCCATACTGTTGCGCCAACGCCGCCGCACTGGCCGGGGCCGCCGACACAAAACCAGCTATCGTGGCAGGTGTCTGCGCCCACCCGGCCGCATGTGTAGAACCCATAAACCCTGTGCCAACAATGCCTACACGCATAAAAACACCCCCTACTTCACCGCTCCGGCCGTAATCCCCCGTATCAACTGCCGCGAAAAAACCAGATACAGCAGCAACACCGGAATCATCGCCAAAGTCAACGAAGCCAGCACCGCATTCCAATCACTGACAAACTGTCCCAAAAAGAGTTGCGCCCCCAAAGTCACTGTTTTCGTGGTCTCGCCGGGGGCCAAAATCAACGGAAACCACAAATCATTCCAAATAGGAATCATGACAAAAACTGCAACAGTGGCAATGGCCGGGGCCACCAGGGGCAACACCAGCGCAAAAATACGATATTCGCTGGCTCCATCCACCCGCGCCGCCTCTTTCATTTCGCGTGGCACCTGGCGCATAAACTGTTGCAACACAAAAATGGTCAACGGCAACCCCTGGGCAACATACACCAGCACCAAAGCCCACAGGGTATTCACCAACCCCAACCCCACAATCAAACGCAAAATGCCGACCGTGCCCAGGCGAATGGGCACCATGATACCGATAGATAAATACAACCCCATCCAGGCATTACCGCGAAAGTTGTATTCCGACAGGGCATAAGCCGCCATCGCCCCAATCAACAGCACCAGCAAAATAGACACCACCGTCACAAAAAAGCTATTGGCAAAATAACGGCCGAAATCCGACCGCGCAAAAACTGTTTCATACCCCTCCAAACTAAATGTCCCTGGCATGGGTGGCAACAACGGATCATTAAAAATCGCCCGCCGCGACTTGAGCGAATTACTAATCACCAGCAGCACCGGAAACAAAGCCACCAGCGTATAGAGCAGCAAAACCAGATGGGGCAAAACAAATTCATTAAAACGGTACCACCAGGAAGGTTTTATCGCTGAACGCATCCTTACACCTCATAAGTAACCACACGCCGCTGCCAGCCAAACAGATACAACAACACCCCCACCAAAATAATCAACAACATCATCCCCGCCACCGTCGCCCCCATCGTCGGGTTGCCCAGTTGCAACTGCTGTCCAAAAAAGGTGCGGTAAAAAAAAGTACCCATGATGTCTGTAGAAAAATTCGGCCCAGCTAACGCCCCCTGCGTGGTGTAAATCAGGTCAAACGCATTAAAGTTCCCAATAAAGGTCAAAATCGCCACAATACCCACCGTTGGCAAAATCAAAGGAAACTTAATACGCCAAAAAACCCCCCACTCCGTCGCCCCATCCATATACCCCGCCTCCACCAATTCATGGGGAATGGCAATCAGCGCGGCATAAAACAGCATCATCGGAATGCCCACAAACTGCCACACCGAAATCAACGACAGGGTAATAAGGGCAGACCCCTCCAGCCCCAACCAGGGACGAAAAAAAGCCTCTAAACCAATCATCCCCATAAACCCTTTGCTAATCCCCCACAACGGGCTAAGAATCAGTTGCCAGATAAAGCCAATAATCACCACCGAGAGCATGGTAGGGGTAAACAGCAGGGTGCGGTATATCCCACTCCCGCGCAAATGGCGACGACTGAGCAGCGAAGCCAGCAACAAACCAATGGGATTTTGCACCACCATATGCACCAAAAAGAAGATAAAGTTGTTTTTTAACGCTCCCCAAAAACGTATAGACCACAGCGGATCGGTAAACAAGGTGATGTAATTTTGTAACGCCACAAAACTACGCTCGTCTTCCGCAAACAGGCTCAGGCGCAACGAGTTAATGAGTGGGTAAATCATGAACAGGGTATAAATGAGGACAGCCGGAGCCAGAAAAACCACAATATGAGTGGGAAATTGTTTTGGTTTGGCAGGTTTGGGTTGCATGGTTAATCGGGGGCCTGACAGGCAGAAAAAACCTGCCTGTCAGGCACAATCATTTACCCACCAGGGGTATACCAGGCTTCTAACCCTTGTTGAATTTGTTGGGCAGCATCCGCAGCGGTGATGTCGCCGTTCATCACCTGGGCACTCACCCGCCACAACTCATTTTCCAGGTTGGGTTCGCCACGAGACAAAATCTGGTAGGAGTTACGAATAGTGGATTCACAATCCTTGCGCCAATCCAGAAACTCTTGTGCCAATGGGTCATCCAGGGTGACATCAAAGTTGGCTAGGGAGAAGAAAC
>CAZPEJ010000517.1:0-4091 GCA_964585465.1 uncultured Ardenticatenaceae bacterium | reverse complement strand
CAGCCGAACACACAATCAAATCAAACGCATCTGCAATTGGATAGGCCGTTTGAAGGGTGTGCCGCAGGGAATCGGTGGCATTTGAGATGATGGCGGTTTGGTAAGTTGGGCGTAACGAACGAATTAAGGTGATTAACCCCTCGTCTAACACATCCCCACGCCAAAAAGCCCGCCGGAACTGTTGCAACGTTTCACCTGCCAGGTTTAGCCGTTGCCCCACAGCTTGCCACAACGCCTCGGTGGTAATGGCTCCAGCCTGGGCCAAACTGCCAGGCGAAGTGGGGTCAGAACCGCCAAAAACGATAGTTTCCGCCTCCCCCTCAGCCAACCCCAGCTTTTTTTCCCACATACGTCGCGGGTCATGATCCACCGTGCGAATAAGCACCCCACCCACATCAAAAATGACAGCTTTAATCATTATTTTTCTCCTAAGGAATGAAAATTAAACAACTTACAGAACTGAGATTGGAGATTAGGGATTAGTTCAATCTCCAATCTCCAATCTCTAATCTCCTATACTCCGACATAAAAAAACGCAGGCCAGTCGCCTGCGTTTTTCTGGGGATAAAAAAGAAAAAAGCCGCAGGCACCTGTTTGTGCGCTGCGGCTTTTAGATCGGGCTTAGAAATTATGTCAATCTAACAGGCAACAGGCGCAAAAAGGCAAGGCAAACCACTCCCTGTGGACGGCCGTACTTTGATGCAAAATTGACTGTTAGCGGAAATCATGTCAAACCTCATCACAAAATTAACCAGCCCCTACTCTACCAAAGCCAGGTAGACACGTCAAGAACAATTTTGACACCGCCCACCGCAAACGGCGCGGAGAAAAAGAGGAAATTTTGGCGGTTAACTGTTTTGACCCCATTTTGTCGCCTGTTTCACTTGCTGCCTTACTGGAAGAAAGCCATAATCCTGATCAGGAGGCCGCCTTTGAGCATTATGAATGCTGCCATCACAACGCCGCAGGAACGCCTGCAACAAACAATAACCACAATAGAACTCCACCGGGCTGTTTTGGGGCGAGCGGTGGCCGAGTTGACGTTGGTGGCGTTGCGAGAAAAACTTTCCCTCTTGGCAGAAACACCCCCCGAACAACTCCGGCCCGCCCAACGTAAACAGGTGACGACGTTATTTGCCAATATCAAAGGGCTTAATCACACGTCGGAATTTACCCACAATACCGATTTGTTGAACTTAAAAAATTTGTTGTGGCGGCGGTTAGACCAGGCGATTAAAGAGCAGGGTGGCACGATTGATAAACATACCAGTGATGGGGTGATGGGGCTGTTTGGGGTGCCCATGGCCCGCGAGGATGACCCGGAACGGGCCATACGGGCAGCTTTGTCTATGCGGGCTGCTTTAAGTGATTTTGCCGATGAAGTGCGTTCCCCAGAACGGACGGTGGATAACCCGTCTTTGCGTTATTTTTCAATGGATCGGTTGCAATTGCGTGTAGGCATCAACACTGGGCCGGTGTTGTTGGGGGATGTGGGCAGGCAGGAGGAGTACACGGTTATTGGGGATTCGGTAAATGTGGCGAGCCGTTTGGAGCGGGCGGCCCCCCCTGGTTCAATTCTTATTTCCCATGAGACTTATTTGTTGGTGCGGGAAATGTTTAATGTGGAATCTCTAGGGCCGTTATTGGTGAAGGGTAAGAGTGATCCGATCCAGGTGTATCTGGTGTTGGGGGTGAAACCGCGTGAATTTTACCGTATTGGCCGGGGGGTGGAGGGGATTGAGACGCACATGGTGGGGCGGGATGAGGAGTTGCACCAGTTACAGGCGTTGTTACAAACGGCCGTTACCAGCCGTCAAGGGCAATTTGTCACTGTGGTGGGCGAGGCCGGGGTGGGCAAATCTCGCCTGGTTTATGAATTTAACCATTGGGTTGGTTCCCTTCCTTATCAACCCTTGGTGCTAAAAGCCCGCACCGACGAACGGGCCAACCAGTTGCCGTTTTCTCTGGTACGGGATTTATTTGCTACCTACCTGGGCATTTTGGACAACGACCGGGCTGCGGTGGTAGAGGATAAACTGGTGCGCGGGATGGAGCGCATTTTTGCGGGCAGCAACACAGACATCAAGCATCGGGCTTCTGTGATTGGGCAATTGATAGGTTTAGATTTGACCAGCGAGTTCGGCCGGGCAGAAGCACACCAATTACGGGATCAAGCCTTTGGGTATGTGGCAGAATTGCTGGAGCAAATGACCGTTGCTGCACCGGTGACAGTGATCTTTTTGGAGGACATTCAATGGGCTGACGAGGGTTCTCTGGATTTGATTGCCCATTTAGGCCAGTTGTGCCAACGAGTTCCGATTGTGGTGATTTGCCTGGCGCGCCCCTTATTTTTGGAAAAACGGCCGAATTGGGGCCAACTCCCCCAAACCCCCCTCATGCTCAACTCACTCTCCACCCACGAAAGCCGCCAGCTGGTTTTGGACATCCTCCGCAAACTGCCGCAAATCCCCACCGATTTGTCCGATTTAATTGTCAATCGGGCTGAAGGTAATCCATTTTATGTAGAAGAGCTGGTGAAGGTTTTGATTGAAGATGGGGTGATTATTCCCGACGAACCAGAGTGGCGTTTGCAGCGTAACCAGTTGACCAAAGTGCGGGTGCCGGCCACGTTACGCGGGGTGTTACAAGCCCGTCTGGATCGCCTGTCGTTGATGGAGCGATTAACATTGCAACGTTCGGCCGTTATTGGGCGCAATTTTTGGGACAAAGCGGTGGTACAGATGAACCAAACGGCGAACGAACCCATCAATACGGCCGATACCGTTATCGCTTTGCAGGCATTAGAGAAACGAGAAATTATCTTTCGCCGCCAGGTTTCCACCTTTGCTGGCACACAGGCGTATTTTTTCAAACACGCCATCCTGCACGAAGTGACTTATGAAAGTGTCCTGCTGCGGAATCGCCCAGCCTACCACAAACAGGCTGCCGACTGGTTGGTGGCACAAAGTGGTGAACGGGCGGCCGAATACGCCGCTTTAATTGCTGAACATTATGAGTTGGCTGGAGAAAAAGTGCCAGCTGCCGAACTATATGAACTGGCAGCCATTCGGGCACAAGACACCTTCCTCTTTCCGGCTGCCATTGAGTATTATGGCAAGGCTCTGTCGCTATTGTCCGATGTGTTGTATCAGGCCGCCTGGCAAATACGCTTGCAGGAGCGGCTGGGAGCGTTGTTGCAGCAGCAGGCGCAACTGGTAGAAGCGGCTCAGACGTACATGACCATGCGGTACATGGCAGAGCTGGATGGGGATTTGCTGGCCCAGGCCCACGCCTGGAATGGGTTGGCAGTTATTCACCGTGAACAATCAGACTTAAATGCCTGGGTGGATGCAGCCAGCCGGGCGGAGCAGGTGGCCTGGTTGGTGAATGCGGAGTCAGAATTGGTGGCGGCGTTACTGTTAAAAAGCGAAGCTTATTGGAAATTGGGGGATTTTCGTCTGGCGGTGGTGGCCGGGGAAAAAGCCAGGGAAATTAGTGAACGTTCGGGGGAACAACAGACAACGGCCGATGCTCTCACCCTGCTTTGTTCTATTTGTATCACCTTCAAACAAGCCAAAGGCATCCGCCGTTACCTGGAAAAGCTGAATGACCTGTTGCAAGTAGCTGAAGCGGAAAAAAACAACCTGTTGTTGGCCTATGGCCGATGGAAGATGGGGGAGTTGTATCACCAGTTGGGGTTTTATGAACGGGCCACCCAATATCTGTCGGCCGCTTTGAAGATTTATCGCCAGGAACAAAACCAGCCGGGTTGTAAGGGGGTTTTGCATCAGTTGGGGGAGAGTGTTCGTTTGCGTGGAAATGGAAAAACGGCCGTTTCCCTCTATCGTGAGGCGATAACCATTGCTGAAGCTACTGGCGACCAGTATAACTTGCTCTTTTACCGCGCCCACCTGGCAGCGGCTTATAGTCAACTGGGGCAATTCAAAACGGCCGAAACAGAGCTAGAACGAGTTATGGCCGTCGCCCGCAACGTCTCCAAAATTGTCAACTGGCGCGGCATGGAGGAAGTACAGCAGGTGAAGGCCGTGATACAACCGGAGACAAACCAGGGGTAACAGGTTTTTGTGTTT
>CAZPEJ010000516.1:0-4099 GCA_964585465.1 uncultured Ardenticatenaceae bacterium | reverse complement strand
CTTTGTCCGTCCTTTATCCTCACTAATGTGTCAATTATATTTAGGACGGGTCAGACCCGGCAACGGCCGTATTGACAGTCCTGGAAACGGCCGATACCGCCCACCCAAAGGTAGGACAACAAAATCAATGGTTAAACGTCCAAGACAACACTGGCAACAAAGGTTTTGTCGCCGCCTGGTTAGTCAAACCGGCCTAAACCCACCACAAACTCAGGTCTTGGAATGAAAATCAAACAACTTACAGAACTGAGATTGGAGATTAACGATTGGTTCAATCTCCAATCTCCAATCTCTAATCTGTTGTGTCGTGACTACCTCCCCCTCTAACCAGGTCATTTCAGCCGAACAACTTTGTTACAAAGCAAGCAAAAAACAGCCCCTTTCCCTGTCCCCCTTCGTGCCTTTAACGGCTCATATTTTAATTTGCACAAATGGTAAAACAGTGCAAAAATAAGAACAGTATTAAAGTCATGGTATGTTGGTCATCCCCCTTTCAGACACATTCCCTCATTCCCCCCGTGTGCTGATCCCAACATGCCACACCCAAAGGAGAGGATAAAGATATGAAGTCGTCCTTGAGAGCCTTGATTAGTATCTTTGTCTTGCTATTGTTAGGACTTTTTCTGCTCAGATCACAAAACGACCTCGTGGCCGCCCCCCTGGCAGAAGATGGCAGCAAGACACAATCCGTAGAAGGTTTGACCTTCTATGTAAGCGAGCCGGTAACACCTAGCTTAAGTCCGGCCATTCGGGATATCGCCAATACTCCCTATGAACCCCAGTTGCAGCGCGAAATCAATCCGCTGCACAATCCGCATCAATTTAGCCCAGACCTGGGGTTGACTGGGAGCAATACCACAGGGTTAGACCCCTTGATAGCTAATGCCATCAATAACGGCCGAACCCCATCTCCCCTCTTCCAAATTGAGGGTATCGCCAGCCTGGGTGACCTCACCCCGCCCGACACCAATGGTGATGTTGGTCCCAATCATTACATCCTGATGACCAACGTGCGGTTCACCATTTATGACAAAGCGGGTAACCTGCTGGCCGGCCCTACCCCCAACAACGCCATCTGGTCAGGTTTTGGCGGCCCTTGCCAGACCAATAACGATGGCGACCCGGTTGTGGTATATGATGAATTAGCGGATCGTTGGGTATTGAGCCAATTTGCTCCCTTCTCCAACATCCAATGTATGGCGGTTTCCACCACCCCCGACCCGTTGGGAACCTATAACCGCTACGCCTTCTCCACTCCCGACTTCCCCGACTATCCTAAATTAGGTGTGTGGCCGGATGCTTACTACATGAGTACCAACTCCGGGTTCCCCAACGCCTACTACGCCTTCGCCATGGATCGGGTGAACATGTTGGCTGGCAACCCCGCCACCATTCAAGCCTTTGGTGGGCACCCCAACTTCATGATGCCAATAGATATTGATGGCTCCACCGGGCCAGCAATTGGCACCCCAGGGTTGTTCTACACCTTCCTGGATGACACCTACCCGGATCACCCGGTTAACGATGACATCATTCGCCTCTATGAATTTGATGTAGACTTTGCCACTCCAGGTAACTCTACATTTACCATTCTGGCGGACATCCCCATTGCTGATTACAACTACACCGTTTGTGGTTTCTTTGTGCAAGATTGTATTCCGCAACCTGGTGTGGGGCAGGAACTAGACTCCCTCTCTTACTGGCCCATGTTCCGTTTTGCCTATCGTAATTTTAACAGCTATGAAGTAGCGGTTGGTAACTTTACTGTAGACGTGACAGGTGCCGATCAAGCAGGTATTCGCTGGTTTGAACTACGGAACGAAGGAACTGGCTGGGAACTATACCAGGAAGGTACCTACGCTCCCGATAGTCAACACCGTTGGATGGGGGCAATTGCGATGGACGGCTCTGGCAATATCGCCTTAGGGTACAGCCTCTCCAGCACCAGCATCAACCCCTCTATCGCCTACGCCACCCGTTTGCGCTCAGACCCCCTGGGCACCTTGCAAACCGAGGAAATTGCTATCACCGGTGGGCGGCAGACAAGTGGAGCCAGCCGATGGGGTGATTACTCCTCCATGAGTGTAGACCCGGCCGATGATTGCACCTTCTGGTATGCTCAGGAATATCACGATGTAGATGCGTCTGCGTTCCTCTGGAATACCCGCATCGTCGTGTTCCGCATTCCCGAATGTACAGGCACCGTCGGCCCAGACTTTAGCATCAATGCGACACCTGAGTCACAAGACATTTGTGAGCCAGACCCAGCAGTATACGACATTGAGTTAGCGTACTTCAGCGGTTTTGATAGCTCTGTGACTCTAAGCGCAAATGGTGTTCCTTCTGGGTACAGTGCTAGCATCTCTCCGAACCCTGTCATTACGCCAACTACCAGTAGCGTATTAACACTCTCCAACATCAGTAATGCGACACCTGGCAGTTACGATATTGACATTGTGGGGGTGGCAGTTCCTACTCCTACTCATACCACAACTGTCCAACTCAACATCTATGATGATACGCCGGGTGCTGTGACATTAACTTCACCATCGGACGGTGATACCAACATTGTGTTGAACCCCACCTTTATGTGGGATGCAGCTTCTCAGGGCGGTACCTATGATCTGGAAGTGGCGACAGATTCTGGGTTTACCAATGTGGTCTATACAGCTGCTGGATTGAGTGGTACCAGTCACGCAATCACTTCTAACCTGGATCCCTTAACCACTTATTACTGGCATGTTCGTGCCAATAACGCCTGTGGTACCGGCAGTTACTCATCCACCTTTAGCTTTACCACCCGCGACATTCCCCCAATTCTGCTGGTGGATGACGACGGTGACGGCCCAGATGTTCGTAATTACTACACCGAAGCCCTGGATGCCAATGGTGTCTTCTACGATGTCTGGGATACCGCCGGTTCCGACAACGAACCCGACCTGGCTACCCTGTCACAATATGACACAGTGATCTGGTTTACGGGTGTGTTGTTTGGCGGAACCGCTGGCCCTGGTGCCACAGCTGAAACAGCCCTGGCTTCCTATCTAGATGCTGGCAAATGTATGTTCATCAGCAGCCAGGATTATCACTATGATCGTGGGTTAACTCCATTCATGGATGATTACCTGGGAGTTTCTAGCGCTTTTGATGATTTTGGGCAAACAGTTGTAACAGGTGCCGGAACTGTCTTTAGCGGCCTCGGCCCCTATTCACTTTCTTATCCCTTCACCAACTTTAGCGACATTGTGAACCCGGATGGGCCTCCAGCCGAGTTAGCTTTTAGTGGTGATCTTGGTGATGCCGCTGTTAATAAAGACATTGGTGTTTATCGCACCACCTTCTGGGGTTTCCCCTTTGAAGCCATTGCCACAGCATCGGATCGTCAGGCAGCGATGTTGACCGTATTGAATTACTGCGGCTCTGGGGCAGATATTGGTACCCTGCAAGGTCAGGTGACGGATGCTGACTCTAGTGCCGGTATTGAGGGCGCAACAATTAGTGCTGATGATGGTAGTTTTGTTCGTACCACGACAACTGATGAGAACGGGGATTACACCATGGTCTTAGCAGTTGGTACTTATGATGTTACAGCATCGGCCGAGAATTATGTACCTGTGACCTTTAACGGCATTACCATTATCACCGATACGACAACTATCCAAGATTTTGAGTTACAAGGCTCTAGTCTGGAATACTCCCCGGCTTTCATTGAGGAATCAATGGAAATTGGAGATGTTGTTACCACCACCGTTTATCTGACTGCCACCGGGCCATTGCCTGTAGATTACAGTGTTCACATCGGCAACTACGGTGGGCCAGTATTGGCTGTAGTCAGTGAAAACGGGCAAGTTTCAATTCCAGCCAGTGATGGGAACTTTGTGCGGGGTAGTGCCGCGCTATCCATGGGGGCTGCGCCAAGAGAAAAGACCGATGGGTATCAAGGCGGGCCAGTGATTCAAGGGTTGTTAGGTGGAGCGACGGCTTATGGAGTGGAGTTCTTCAATACCCAACTGGTGAGTGTGAATACGGCCGCTCCCGGCACCTTGAACCCCATTGCTACAGTGTTTGAGCAGTTCTTCGCTGGAGACTTCATCAATGG
>CAZPEJ010000515.1:0-4105 GCA_964585465.1 uncultured Ardenticatenaceae bacterium | reverse complement strand
TAGTCTGCGGCACTGAGCCTGGTCGAAGGGGAAGAATCCTATTTATCTCTGGATATAAGGGATGCTTCACTTCGCGGACTTCGTTCAGCATGACGCAATGAGGTTGATTTTTCTTAATTCCGATAATGTCTAATGTAAACACTCGTAGCCGCGAAATCACTTTCGCGCTGCTATGGACATAAAGCACTCCTGTATAAAACGTAAACACTCGTAGCCGCGAAATCGCTTTCGCGCTGTTATAGTACCCCGGTACTTAACCTTTTCCGTAAGTTTTATCTCTTACGCTCATGGCTGCAACCCAGGTTACATTTTAACAATACATTCAAGAAGACAGGCGATATTTGACCCCAACCTTTTTCACAACTCATTGGTAAAAATATGGCATGTCTGCACAGATCACCACAGGAGAAAAAATGAGAAGCCAACATCGTCGTTTACTGGTTGTTATTGGGTTTCCCCTTCTTTTCGTCGCATTATTTTTCGCTTTGTTACCCAAAACAGCCTACGCTGCCACACTCACCGTTACCACGACAGTAGATGAAAATGATGGTAGTTGCGTAGATGGGGATTGCTCCATCCGCGATGCCATTGCTGTCGCGGTGGCCGGAGACACCATTTCCATTCCCGCAGGCAGTTACAACTTGAGCATTGCCCAGCTGACCATTGGCAAAAGCCTCACTGTAGTGGGGGCTGGTTCGGGCAGCACAGTGATTAACGGCACACCAGCCATGCGGGTGTTGCAGGTGAACACCGCCAGCACAGTGGTTACTTTAACTGGCCTGACGTTGGCAAATGGCAAGACGGCTGATGGCGGTTGCCTGTACCTGAATGCGGGTCAATTAACCCTGAACGATGTCCTGATCACGAGTTGCACAGCAACCAACCGGGGCGGGGGGATTTATAACTTTAACGGCCGTTTAACCCTCAACAGTGGGCAAATTTTCCTCAATACGGCCCTCTCCGGTGGGGGTGTTTATGTAGATCGAGCCACCACCACCTTTACCCAGGTGAACGGCTCCATTGAACGTAATACCGCCACCGGCAAATCGGCCGGGGCCGGTATTTTTATCAATCGCGGCAGCTACACCCTGCAAAATGGGCAAGTGATGAGCAACACTGCTACCATTGCCCCCGGAAATGTTTTCCCAGGGGGTGGTTTGTATATTGGCACCGGGGTTGTTACCCTCAATGGCGGCGAGATTCGTGGCAATTATGCCCATCGTGGCGGTGGATTGGTCAACAATAGCGGCCGTGTTACCCTGAATGGCAGCCAGATTACCAACAACAGTGCCACTTACGGCGGCGGGGTGTATTTGGTACAAACGGCCGCTTTGTTCACCCAGAATGGTGGTTTGATTGGTTACAACACCGCCAACCCGTTGGTCGTTGGGCCAGATTTTGGTGGCGGTGGGGTGTATGTGTTTAACGGCCGTTTAGTCACCACTGGCGGTCAAATCAGCTACAACCACTCCACCCATAATGGTGGCGGGGTTCATGTTGCCACCGGCAAAGCTGATTTATCGGGGGTGCAAATGGTGGGTAACAGTGCCAACAACGTAGGCGGAGCGGTACATGTTCGCAATAGTGGCGGGGTGATCACCATTACCAACAGCAGCCTGGTGGGTAACACCCCCAACGCCATTTCAATTGCCAACAATGCGGTGGGTGGCGGGGCGGCCCTGGTGCGCGGCAACACCATTGACAACCACACAACGGTATTTCGGGTGGCGGCAGGCTCCCTTACCGCCTATGCTAACAATATCTCGACCTTTACCACAGGTGTGAGTGCGACGGGTGGGGTGTTTAACGGCCGTCACAACTGGTGGGGAGCGGTGGCTCCGGCCAATATCAACCACAGCGATGCCAACAGCTATCGTCTGGGGGCGGCGGTGGTTTCCTGGGGCATTGGTTCGTTGCCAGATGGGGCCAGCCTGAGTGGCGGCACTGGGGTAGGGGTGGTTGTGAATCACGGAACGGCCGTTCCCTTTGCCCTGCCATCTGCTCCCAGTGGTACCCCTTGTTCCAACTTCTACGACTTTTTTACCGCACCAGGGGCTGCTGGCACCTGGACGGTGCAACTGCCGGTGAGCAGTGACCCGGCCTGTGATACCACCTTCAACAATGGCAATCTGTATCATTTCAAACTCACGGGCAGCAACGCCCCAGACACGGCTTGCACGCCTGGGGTAGATTGTTGGCTGCCGTATGCGGGTGTAACGGCCGTTCCTGGCACACCCCGTTTGTTGAGCGTGAGTCTGACAACGGCCGAATTGGGCGGTACACCCCTGGTTGCGGGGGATGAGAACGGCAACGCCCCTTGATGGTTGACGGCCGTTTTGCCCAGGGCTATAATGCACTTTATACTTTTCAACAACTTTGATGGAGATAAGTAAGGTTGGTGGCATGATTCAGAGAGTTTGTGGCTGGTGCGAACAAACCAGCTACCACCCGAAATCCACTCCAGAGTTGCTTCCGAAATAAGGATAGCCGGGTCAGCCCGTTATAGCGGTAGAGGTGAATGTTCAAACGGCCGTTTGTTTATTCACAAATCCAGGTGGCACCACGAGGCCCCTTCGTCCTGGCAGGCGAAGGGGCTTTTTCTATTGTGCATGGCCTACCAGTTACGCCATACACAATACAACCAATAAGAGGTGAAAAATGATAGATATTAACATAATCCGCGAAAAACCAGAGTGGGTGAAGGAGCAAGTTCGCAAACGGAACGACAACGCCCCCATCGAGGAAATTTTAACGGCCGATGCCCGCCGCCGTGAAATTTTGCAAGAGGTAGAAGAATTGCGCCGCCAGCGCAACGAAAGCTCAAAACAGATTGGGCAATGGATGGGTAGCCTGAAAAAGTTGGAAGCAGATGTGCGCCAGGCCGAAATGGGACAAGCGGTAGGGCAGCCGATAGAACTGCTTCGCACCCAACTCAACGCCTTACAATTTAATGCCGACGGGGCCAAAGAAGAAACACGTCGCCTGGGGGATAGGATTACGGAACTAGACGAAGAGCTGCGCCAGGTGGAAGAAACTCAGCGGCGACACATGTTGCTGGTGCCCAACACCCCCCATGAAAAAACCCCGGTTGGCCCAGATGAAAGTTACAACATTCACCACGCTCCTCAGGGCGCGCCGGAACCCCATTTCGACTTCACCCCCAAACCCCATTGGGATTTAGGCCCGCAACTGGGCATTATTGATTTTGAACGAGGCGTAAAATTGAGTGGCAGCCGTTTTTACATTTTGAAAGGGGCCGGGGCGCGGCTGCAACACGCCTTGATTCAGTTTATGTTGGATGTTCACACGGCGCAACACGGCTACACGGAGATTTATCCGCCGTTTATTGTGCGGGCGCAGAACTTTGAAGGGGCGGGGCAACTGCCTAAATTTTTCGACAACATTTATCGGGATGCGGAAGAGGATTTTATGTTGCTGGGAACGGCCGAAATTGCCCTCACCAATCTGCACCGGGATGAAATTTTGGATGAAGACCAACTCCCGCTCAAATATGTGGCTTATACGCCTTGCTGGCGGCGCGAGAAGATGAGCGCGGGTAAAGATGTGCGCGGTATCAAACGGGGACACCAGTTTGACAAGGTGGAGATGTACCAGTTTACCCACCCGGACAAAAGCTGGGAAACCCTGGAGCAGATGAAACAACACGCCATTGACATTTGTGAAGCGTTGGGGTTTCGTTATCGGTTGGTGGAACTGGCGACTGGGGATATTAGTTATGCCTCGGCTCGCACGTATGACATTGAAATCTGGGCGGCTGGTTGCCAGGAGTGGTTAGAAGTTAGCTCAATTAGCAACTGCACTGACTTTCAGGCGCGGCGGGTGAATGCTCGTTTTAAGGCTAAAGAGGGGGGTAAACCCCAATTGACCCATACACTAAATGCCAGTGGTTTGGCGTTGCCGCGAGTGATGATTGCTACGCTGGAGAACAACCAACAGGCGGATGGCACGATACGAATACCGGAGGTTTTACGGCCGTATATGGCAGGCCTGGAGGTTATTGGCAAATAAACAAACAGAAACCGAGTTTTAGGTCTTTCGGATTTTGTGGGGTTTGTCGTGAAACGTAAAACGTAAAACGTGAAAT
>CAZPEJ010000514.1:0-4106 GCA_964585465.1 uncultured Ardenticatenaceae bacterium | reverse complement strand
CCAGGGGAAAACAACGAAAATGATCCGCTTCTTCAAACCGAAAGATGGCTTCTATATCGGCCGTTCTGCCAAACTGCCGTAATACCTTATACACCACCCCCGTCTCATCACTATCCTGCACCGCATACCCACACGCATACCCCACCCCTTGCTGCGATAACCAACACCCTTGCAAAAAATCTAAAACAGATTGGCACAAAGCTAACGTCTGGCTGTCGGGTTGAATCGTTGCCACATTCCACAACACCCAGGAAGCCTCAAACACATCAATGGGGTACACATTTGGCACCCCTCCTTGCGAAAAAATACGCTGCAAATAACGTTTTGCAGGCTGGTTTTGCCCATCCACATGCAACAAAAAGTAAGCTGTCGCCGACGGGCTAAAACCAACTGAGCCGTTTGTCTCCTGCAAATTGGTTTTGTCCAGCAGTTGTAACCCATCGGTGCCTGCCATTTCAGAAGAAAATACCATCGAAACATGGCGGCTAATCATCCCATTGGGGCAGCCAGCCAGCTTGTCCTGGCGCAGGCCGTGTATGTAGGCCAACAATTCCTCGTTTTCTTCCTGGAGGAGGCCCAATGTTTTTGCTTCTGCCATCAAAACGGGCAGCAACATCGAAAAGGCGATGGTTTCGCCCGATAAATCTTGCGGCAAGTTATTCAGATAGGTGGGTAAAATTTGGGCTGCTTTTTGGATTCTGGGGCGGTCTTCGGGTTTTCCCCGTTCGGCCAGGGCGATCATGGCGGCCAGGGTGCAAATGGCCCGATCATGGTGATAGACAAAGGAGTCGGCCCCCCAGCTGCCATCGGCCAATTGTTGTTGCCGCAGCCACGCCAAAGCAGCATCCGCTAACGGCCGTTCTGAACCGTTGAGCCGGGCCACCCAGGCTGTGTCATAGGCGGTATTGGTCATCTGGCTCTGACCTTGTTTGATTTCTTGTAATAATTGATGAAGGGAATGGTAAAAATTCACGATGCCTCTTGTGTGGGAATAACCAGGTTGGTAAAGGGATACCAGGTAAATTTGTCGGGTGATTCGGTGTAACCGACCCCAAATGTTTTTTCCTGGTTGACGCGATAAAACCGCATCATCCAATCTTGTTGGGTTTCCTCGTCGGTGATGGGTTCGGCGCGGCGGGTAAACAGATGGTCATACAAAATCTCCCGCAATTGAAACCGACTCAGATAAAGGGACGGAGCCACCATAAAATAAAGGTCGGTCTGGTTGGTAGCAAGTAACGGGATGTCAAAGATATTAAATTTGCTAAAGCCAATAAACAGGTCTACCGGTGGCACATCTTCCCCATAATACAGTTTCACCAGGGTGCGTTTGTCGGGTTTTTGACCGTGTGCCAGGTAATGTTGCAGGGTTAATTCGGCAACGGCTTCGCTGGTATCATGGGCAAAGATGCCAAAAAACAGTTTGTGGTGGGTGTATTCGGCCGTTTTCTGGCTTAGTTCGTCAAACAGATCCACCAGATACGCATGGGGTGTGTTTGCCAAGACCTGGCGGTAGGCCCCATAAAAACGAACATTGACCTGGTAGGTATCATAAAAGTGCAGAAAGTCGGGGTGGCTGGTTAATTGCGCCAACCCCTTAACCGCCATTTGTAAATACCCCTCCCCACGAGCCAGGTGTGCCAGGCTGAGGGCCGGAGTCAACAAAATCGTTATGCCGTGATCAAACATCTGGCGGTACTGTGCCAGATGCCCGGTGATAATGGCTTCCAGGTAGGTGGCAGCAAACTGGTGCGGCGGGGGAGATGGGTACTCCAGGCTAAACCATCGGCGCGTACCGTTGATGGGAAAAGCACACACTTTTGGCCCATCCTTTTGCATCAGTTGGGCAATGGCGGCCGGGGGGAGTTGATGAAACGTTTTTGCGTCCATGGGGTAGCTGGTTAGAGTTTGGGCAGGGTGAAGTGGAAGGTGGCACCCTGGCCGGGTGTGGAGGTGGCCCAGATTCGGCCGTTATGACTTTCCACGATTTTTTTACAAATGGCTAACCCGATGCCAGTGCCGGGGTAGTCGCTGCGGGTGTGCAAACGTTGGAAGATCAAAAAAACACGTTCGATGTATTGTGGTTCAATACCAATGCCGTTATCGGAGAGGGAAAAAAGCCATTCACTGTCACTTTGTTGCACCCCCAGGTGGACTTTGGGCGGTTTTTCGCCGCGAAATTTTAAGGCGTTATCGAGCAGGTTTTGTAACAGGCGGGAAATTTGTTGGGTATCTATCAACACGGTAGGCAAGGGGTCCCAGGTGATCGTAGCCTGGGTTTCTCGAATAACCAGTTCCAGATCGCTGAGGGTTTTTTGCAAAACGGCCGTTAACGCCACCCTCTCCCATGACAACTCCGCCCGCCCCAGCCGCGAATAAACCAACAACTCTGTAATTAGCTGTTGCATCCGCGTCGAGCCATCCACAATGTAATGAATGTACTTATCCGCCCGTGCATCCAGCTTATCCTGATACCGTTGCGCCAGCAGTTCGGCGTAACTTTTCACCTTTCGCAGCGGTTCACGCAAATCGTGGGAAGCCACATAAGCAAACTGCTCCAACTCCGAATTGGATTGGGCTAATTGTAAATTGGCACTCGCCAGGGCTGCTGTGCGGGCCGCCACCAATTGTTCCAAACCCTCCTGGTACCGGGCCATCTCCTGTTCTGTTGCTTTACGTTGAGTAATGTCGCGGGTGATGATTTGAATGGCATCCATCTGTCCATCTTGGTACAACACATTGGTAAATACCTCCACCCAGTGCAAATCATTCACTTTTCCGTCTAATTCGATGACAATTGGGTCAATTTCTTCTCCCTGGAGCATTTGTGAAAAAAGGTTGACAAAGTGGGGCAGGTCTTCCGTTTTGAGTGGCGCCACTTCCATAAAAGATTGCCCAATAATTTGTTCTTTGGGGCGGCCACGAAGGCGTTCGGTAGCTTTGTTGCAATCTATAATCGTGCCATCCAGCCCCAACAAGACGATGGATTCGGGGGAGTTTTCAAACAGCAGGCGGTACTTTTCTTCGCTGGTGCGTAACGCTTGCCTGGTCTGTTCAATTTCGCTGACATCATGAAACACCAGCACCACCCCCCACACGTTGCCGGTATCACGAAAAATGGGGGCCACACTGCCTTGAATCGGCCGTTTTTCACCATAACGTGGGTTTAATAACGGCCGATGATTCAAATTCACCACCCGCCGACTGTTCAACACCTGGGCAGCCAGGTGGGTCATCGGTTTTTGGCTGGTTTCATCTATCAGACAAAACACCGTTGCCAGCGGCAAACCCGTTGCCTCGGTCTGTGACCAGCCAGTTAACCTTTCGGCCACCGGATTCATAAAGGTCACGTCCCCTTCCCGGTCTGTGGCAATCACCGCATCCCCAATACTGTTTAAGATGGTAGACAACCATAACTCCTTCTCCTGAAGTTGCTGCTCCATCTGGCGTTTATAAAGGGCAATTTCAATCGCTGCCTGCAACTCTTTCCCTTCAAACGGTTTTAATAGATACCCAAACGGCTCAGTGCGTTTAGCCCGTTTTAAGGTATCCCCGTCGGAGTAAGCTGTCAGGTAAATGATCGGAATGTTAAACTGTTCGCGCAAAAAGGAAGCGGCCGTTATACCATCCATCTGACCTGCCAGGGTAATATCCATCAAGATCAAATCGGGGCGTATATTTTTGGCAAACTCAATAGCAGTTTCGCCAGTAGCCATTGTGCCCAACACGTTATACCCAAAACTCTCCAATTTGCGTTGAATGGAGAGAGCCACAAGTTGTTCATCTTCTACAATTAATATATTTGCTGGTGTCATTATTTTTTCAACTTCATTGATAGTCGTCACAATTGGGCTATCTGTTCAGACACAAAGTGTGTCTCAAAAGTCACACCATGTGGTAGTCGTTTATACTGCCTGCTGAAGGGGATTAGAGATCAGGGTTTGCTAATCTCCAATCTCAATAAAAATGTCAGTTTATGCCCTCTGCGCGCTGGTTGACTGACAAATGTTATTTTCATCTATAACGGGCAACGGATAGAAACGGATAAACGGATGGGTCGTCGTGCATTATCCGCTTATCCGCTTTTCATCCGCTGCAAGCAACGG